>NZ_PKHE01000005.1:0-90970 GCF_002847645.1 Falseniella ignava | reverse complement strand
CGATCAGGTAGATAGGCTAGAAGTGGAAGTGCAGTGATGTATGGAGCGGACTAGTACTAATCGGTCGAGGACTTAACCACGAGTCAGTCAGTTTAAGGAAACTTTTGGAAGAGATATTCAGTTTTGAGTGGACAAAGGTTCATTCAGATAATTTAGTGTGGTGATGGTTGCAAGAAGGACACACCTGTTCCCATCCCGAACACAGCAGTTAAGCTTCTTAGCGCCGATGGTAGTTGGACCTTGGGTCCTGTGAGAGTAGGTCGTCGCCACGCTGAATTATTGTTAATTCATTTAAGAGAAGATCTGATCTTCAGTTGGATGATTCCGCCATAGCTCAGTTGGCAGAGCGCATGACTGTTAATCATGATGTCGTTGGTTCGAGCCCAACTGGCGGAGCTTTTTATTCTAAGCCAGTCGAGCTTATTTTTTTTGCTTAAAATTAAATTATCCTGTTGAAAATTATATTTTTATGAGTTGAGAGATTAGATTATCGAATTTCGAATGGTTGAATTGGTTAGCTCGTATTTGATCTGATACAACTCCATTGAAAAAATATAAATTGGTGAAAATGATTAGAAGCTCAACTTGACTAAAATCATCAAAAATACACCTTGCAAACGCATACAAACGGTGGTAAATTATAGTTGGAAAAAGAACAAAACGCTTTTCTATACTTATAAAATCCGAAGACATCTTATTGGGTACTCTCTTTGTAGCGGCGAATGATCACTTTAAGCAGAGACTGTGCTAAGGCGTAAGAGATCTTCGGATTTAGTGTTTACTTTACTCGTAAAATCGGGTATAATTATGTTGTTATGTGTTAATAAGCTACATCTTATTTGCCGCCTTAGCTCAGTCGGTAGAGCGCTTCCATGGTAAGGAAGAGGTCGTCAGTTCGATTCTGACAGGTGGCTTAAATAGCTAATTCTTAGCTTGTATTAGCTATACAAAACCTTGATATATCAACGTTTTATATTTTTAGTAAGCGGTAGTTTTATTATCTCTTTCTACAAATTTTCAACATTAAGGCATCCTAGAAATTCAGTGCGGACTGGATTTTCTCGATGTCTTTTTCTTTTAATTTCGTCAAAAGATGCGAATACACTTTCTGTGTGACTGTGATATCTTTATGTCCTAATCGTTCAGCAACAGTTAAAATGTTTAATCCATCTGACAACAACACGCTAGCGTGTGTATGCCTTAATCCATGAGAAGTGATTTGTGGATTTATTTCAAGATGCGATTGAATGTTTTTAAGCATTTTGTTTACTCCGTTTGCCGAAATTGTATCAGGGATCACTCGATCAATTAGCAGATCGTTTTCTTCTTGGAATTTATGATATATTTGAAACAATTCAATCAGTTGATTTGGCATCGTGATCGTTCTGATTTCTCGATTTTTCGTGGGGATAAACGTTGCTCTTTCTTTCTCGTTATACGACCACGTCTTTTCGATCCTCAGTGTTTTTTCTTCATAATTTATATTATTCCACGTTAAACCTTGTGCTTCTGCCAATCGACATCCCGTGTAACACATAATCAAAATCAGGTAGTGAGAATGGTATTTACTCAACCTTGACCACGTTTCGTTGACTAAGCGTTTAAAGTCATCATATTCTAAATATTTTTCTTCTTGTGGCTTAGAGGGGATTTTACCCGTTACTACCGCTCGGTAAGTTGGGTTTATCAAGATGACTTTATCTTCCAATGCATCTGTGATGCACGCTTTTAAGTGAGAATGGAATGTTTTTGAAGTATTTAAAGAATGTGTTTTTCCGAATTCATTCAACAGTTTTTGATATTCCTTGCGATCTAAATCGCACAACCGATGATGTGGAATATATTTTTTGATATTATTGTATGTCGCTTTGTATTTTCTGATCGTAACATCTGTGATCACTTGTTTTTTATAAAGCTCATACCAATCTTTAAAATATTCTGAGAACAACATTTCTTTTTTTATCGGGTTATATCCTTCAGATATCGAGACTTCTAATTGCCTCGCTTCAGATTCAGCTTCTTTCTTCGTTCTAAATCCACCTTTAGTGAGTCTACCGTAATCTCCTTTACCTTTCTTATAAGAGACCGTGTATTCCCACGTCTTGCCTCTTTTTTTAACGCTCGCCATATTAATGCACCTCCAAATGTGATATAATAAAGCAACAGGAATAACCTTCATCATTGAAGGCATTTCGCACTACATCTCACTCATTTTGTTTGGCGACAGGGGAGTGAGGTGTTTTTGTTTTTAAATTATTGATCCAATACTTCTTTTATATAATTTGCAGCTTCATCTGCTTTTGCTGCTTGAAAGAAAGGGAAATCAATCACATCAAAAGCACCGCTTGAACGTTCGATAACCAATTGGCTTGTGATGGCTTTCGATGCAGAACGTAATAAAAATGGAATGGTTAATCCGAGTGCAGGAATAGAAATTAATAACCAAATAAATGCAAAAATAAAATGCTTAATACTATACTTTCTATTGGTGTGGACACCTGACACAGAATTTAATGTTATTCTCCGTTCATTTTCTCCCATTGGAATTAATCCGAAAAATGCTAAATTCTTTTTAATGCTCGTAATCGCCTTATCTGTTACAGTAATTTGATCAGAATACCAAAATGGCCAAAAGCCTGGAATATAGTTAACAGTTTTCTTCATTGAATATCCTCCTAATAATTAATTGAGATACCTCCGCGCTAGTTAGAACTCCTTTCTATAAATCTACTTCTAATTTAACTGCTTTTCCGATTATTCTAGCTGGATTATCTTCATTGATAACATAAGGTTCATAAGCATCATTTAATGCTTCTAATAACACAGTTTTCCCTAATTTTCGTACCTTTTTAAGGGTTGCTTCCTCATCTCCGTTCAAAAGAACGGCAGCAATTTCTCCGTTTTCTACATCGGATTGTTCTCTTACCAATACATAACTACCGTCAGGTATTTTAGGTGACATCGAGTCACCTTTTGCTTCTAAGTAAAACAGGTTTCCTGAGGGTAAATTATCTTTAAGGACTTCACGATACTCATTAATATTTTCATCGGCTGTAATCGGTTCGCCACAAGCGATGATGCCAAGGATGGGGATAGAAACGGTCTCCTCAACATTTGGAACATTACCAAAAAATGTACCAATTGGAACATTGAAGAAATTTGCAAGTTGGACAACTCTATCCATAGTAGGGAAGTTCGCACCTCTTTCCCAAGATGAGACAGTTGTTGCGCCCACATCCAATATCTTTGCTAATTCTGATTGAGTGATATTATTCTTTTTTCTTAGATATTTTATAACGTTGCTGAAATCCATTTTCCCACCTCCTATTAATATAAATTATACAGGTAAAAAATCTTTAAAACAATAGTATTTCTGTACATTAATTAATAAAACTTGTTAAAAAGTACAAAAAAAATGTATTTTTGTGTTGACTACGGAAAAAATGTAGTTTATAATGAAGACGTTGAATCAAAGGAGGTGATTATAAATTGTACACAATCAAGCAGGCAAGACAGTTAGCAGGGTACACACAAAAAGAGATAGCGGATAAGCTGAAAGTGTCTGAGACAACGTTTTTTAAATACGAAAACTACATTACTTATATGAGAATGGATACAGCGTTTCAGTTTTCTAAATTAGTTAACCTAGATATAGATGATATTTTTTTTACAAAGGAAGTACGGAAATTCAGTACTACTTAAAAGGAGGTCCGCATGGAACAACAACTCAAATTGCAAGCAACCGTGACCATTCCTCCAGAACTCATTCTCATTGAGCGAGCAGAATACGAAAGATTATCTGCAAGTGACGAAATTGGTACATGGTGGAGCTTACAAGATTTAGAAGATAGGACGAATAGAAAGTCAAAATGGCTAAAGGAGAATATCCTTGAAAATGCACGGTTTAAAAAACATATCGATGTAGAGAATGGGGGGTTTGTCAAATATCCAAGCGGAGGGAAATCGGGGTATTTATTCTTAGCGAGCAAGACAAAAGAGTTTTTAGAAGACAACTTTCGAATTATTTTAGGAGAGTGATCAAGTGGAAACAGCAGAAGATAACACGATTGAGTACGACATTCAATATTTTAGAAATAGAAAACCGAAGAAAGTTAAGGAGCTAGAACGAGATGTTCAAGGCTACCGAGAAGCGAACATTGGTTTAATCAGAACGAATAACAGATTGGTTCAAGAGAATAAAGCGTTAAAGCGTGAGTTACACGAGCGCAAAGCGAAAGAGTTATTGCTTGAAACGACTGAAAGAGAAAGCAGAAACTTATCAATTACTTTAGCAATGATATTAGTTGTTCCACCAGTAGCGATGATCTTGCTGTTCTTCATGGGGATGTAGCGATGTGGCTTGATTACAAAGTGCCAGATAACGCACCGCACAACTATTGCAAGAATTGTCGCAAAGGATCTGGGAGCAAATACAAAGAAACAGAAAAATCAATCACATATGTTTGTGGCAGATGTGGCAAGGTTTTTACGAGGTTGAAGAATTAATTTTAAAGGAGGCACAAGAATGGCGGCAGATCATGAAGAAACAAAGAAAGTAACCTGCAAGTACTGTGGAAGTGACAACTGTATAGACATTAGTGCGTATAGCGTAAAAGAAATTAGTGGGTATAGCTTATATGTATGTAGAGAGTGTGGAAAGTTATTTGAGGTCGAAGATGAACGAGATTAAGGGGTGTATCAAAAGGTTTAAGAAGACGAAAGATATCCAACATATTTTAGACGTATTTCGATTAATTGTTTACTACAGCAAAAAGCACCTGCAGTAACAGGCGCTTAACAAATATAACTAACTTCATTATAACACAGGAGGCAACGATAGAAAATGGTATTAAAAGATAAATTCGGTGTACCCATGGAACCTGAAGAGCCGAAAGCAATTGCAAAAGATTACTGGGGGTACGATTTATACGAGGGTGACGAAGTTGTGAATTTTAAGGGTGATCTTGTCCGATACGATGCTGAAGACATCATGGATTATATTCGAGAGAACTTAGATATTGAAGTCGTTGAGGAGGGTTGGAGATGAAACTTTACGAACTAGCCGATAACTTCAGAATTGCAGAAATGCAACTGCATGAAGCCGAAACGGATGCAGAGTTAAAGGAAGCGCTTGATCAGTTTACAGATATTCAAGGCGAATTAACAGATAAGGTTGAAAATATTGCGAAACTCATTAAAAATTTCGAAGCTTCAGAAACAGCCTATAAAAACGAAGCAAATCGATTATCAGAACAAGCAAAAGTGTATCGAAATCGTATTAATAGCTTGAAGCAATACGTACAACAAACGATGGAATTTAACGATATTAATAAAGTGAGTGGCGAATTATTCACAGTATCGCTTCGGAATAACAGTGTTTACTCAATGGATATTTCAAAAGATGCAAAAATCCCGAGTGAATACTATATTCCTCAACCGAGTAAATTAGATCGTCGTAAATTGCTCGACCACATCAAGGATACTGGTGAGCTGTTTGACGGTGTATCTGTACGCAAGGGCAAACACATCAGAATTAGTTAGGGGGTAATAAAATGGCATTAAAAAGAGCAGTCCGAGCCAAGATGAAAGTGCCTATTATGCTGATGGGGGCAAGTGGTTCGGGAAAGACCGTTTCAGCATTATTAATTGCAAAAGGCATTGTCCGGGAGATGTTTCCTGATTTATCAAATGATGAGAGATGGGAAAAAATCGCAGTTATTGATACAGAACACAGTCGTTCAACATTGTACGCAGGCATGACAATAAATGAACAAGAAATTGGAAGCTTTTTACATTATGACTTAACAGCACCTTTCACACCACAAAGATATAAAGAAGCTTTTATGGAATGCAAAAAGGCAGGATGTGAAGTCGTTATCGTGGATAGTATCACGCATGCATGGAGTGGTGAAGGTGGCATACTCGATAAAGTAAATTCATTAGGTGGCAAATTTTCAGATTGGAACAAAGTGAAACCAGATGAGAATATACTGATGTCTATGTTTTTAGATACTGACGTCCATGTCATTGCGTGTGTAAGGTCTAAACAAGGTTATGAGTTGACCACTTTGGAAACAGGAAAACTTCAAATCGAGAAAGTTGGCTTAAAAGCAGAACAAAAGGATTCGCTTGAATATGAGTTTGCGATTACTTTTCAGTTATATCAAAACCACACAGCTGAAGCGATGAAAGATAACTCAAATAGTTTTGACGGACGTTTTATCATCACAGAACAAACAGGTAAGCAAATTTATGACTGGGCTGAAGAGGGTATCGATATCAAAGCAATGGAACGTAAGAAAAAAGCAGAAACGATCAGTCAAATTAAAGAATTAGCTGATTTATCCGAAGAACATCAGAAGTTATTAGATGATATCCGATTTAAGATGAACGGGATCGAGTTAGAAGAATTTGAACAAGTAGCATTAAACAAAGCCTTGAAGTTATTGGAAGGGGTAGATAATGAATGACTTATCAACTCTTCCCTTACCAACAAGACCTTGTAGACCGAACTTTAAAAGCTTATACACAAGGATATAAAGCACCTTGCATCGTCTTAGGGTGTGGTGGGGGAAAGTCAATCATCATTGCAGAGATAATCAGAAGGTCAACGCATAAAGGAAACCGAGTATTATTTCTCGTCCACCGAAAAGAACTAAAGGAACAAATCGAGAAAACGTTAATAAATAATGACGTTATTATGGACAGAGTTCATGTCGGCATGGTTCAAACGGTTGTAAGGAGATTAGATCAGCATCCACCATATGACCTAATTGTGATTGATGAAAACCATCACTCGTTAGCCAAGTCGTACCGAAAGATTATCGATTATTTCGATACGTTTATTGTTGGATTTACAGCTACACCCATTCGATTAAACGGTGATGGGTTAGGAGATGTGAATGATGTGTTGATCGAGGGCGTAAGCGTGAAGTGGATGATTGAGAATCATCGTCTATCACCTTATCGATACTTTTCATTGCCAGCAATCGATTTAGCAAAATTAAAGATGTCTTCCACAGGGGATTACACCAGTAAATCGACGGGGGATGCATTAAGTAAAACGATTTACGGAGATGTTGTCGATAATTACAAACGATTAATAAACGGTCAAAAAACAATCCTTTATGCACATAGTGTGGAATTTTCAAGAGGATATGCCAAGCATTTTAATGACAACGGTATACCTTCAAAACACATCGATGCAAATACGCCTAAAACAGAAAGAGAAGAAATTATTCAAAAGTTCAGAGATGGAGAGATACTCGTTCTATGCAACGTTGATATTTTAGGTGAGGGGTTCGACGTACCCGATTGCACTGCTGTGATGCTACTTAGACCGACAAAATCGTTGTCGCTTTACATTCAACAATCCATGCGACCAATGAGATACCAGTCCGATAAAATAGCTTACATACTGGACCATGTTGCTAACTTTGATCGACACAAATTTCCTGACGAACAAAGAGAATGGTCATTGGAGAAGAAAGACCGAAAGCGAAAAGGCGAAGAAGAACATTATAGAACGTGGGAATGTGAAATTGGGAATGGGGGATGTGGTGTTCTCTTAGGTGAAGAAGATATACCTAAAATACAAATAAAATATATCCCGGTAAAAGAGAATGAGTTTGAGGTAGAGCGTTACCGACAATGTCCTATATGTGGATTAAAACATCACATTGAAAAAAACGACAAAGAGGAAGTTGAAGGCGACCTTGTTGAATATACACAAGAAGAAAGAAAAAAACATTTTTATAAAAACAGAAACTGGCGACAAGCTACCAGTTACAAAGAATTACAAGAAATTGGTAAAGCGAAAGGCTACAAAGCAAGTTGGTCAGCCTTTAAAGCCAAAGAACTAAATTTACCTGATGCCCCCTCATGGGTGTATCACTATCAACCGAAAAACAAAGGTTTTAATTTAAATGTACAATCATCAAAAATTTAAAGAAAAAAGGAGAATGAATTATGGCATTTCAATTTGATTTTAACGACACATTTGAAGGTGGACTGGCAGATGGAACTTACGAGGCAGTGATTTCCTCAATTAGCGAAGATGCAACACAAGGTGGATCAAAATTCATCAACTGTGTACTAACTGTCAGAAATGATGTTGATCAAAAAGGAAAGAATGCGTTAATCTTCCATCGTATTTGGATGGCAAAAGCAACAGGGAAATATAATAAGTCGATGTTAAATACGATTGGTAAATATGCACAGATGAGTGAAAACAAAAAATACGAGTCGCTTGAAGATGTGTTTGAAGACTTAGGCGGAAAGCCCGTGAGAGTTACTGTTAAGAATGAAGAATCAGAATATAACGGAAACACGTACAAAAACTTAAATGTGAAGCGTTGGGATTATACAAAATTCCCGAATGTACAACATCAATTCAAGAAAAAAGAAGGTTCACCGTTTGAGACCAACCAAGAAGCGACGGTGATTAGTGAAGATGACCTGCCATTCTAAAAATCAATACGATTACATTCCTGATGAACTTGTCGAACAAGATAATTGGTGTAACTTCAAACTTGAATGGGATGCAGAACGAGAGAAATTTACAAAACGTCCATACAACAGCAGTACAGGTTACTATGCAAAATCGAACGATCCGACCACATGGTCGGACTTCGATACTGCTGTATCCGTCGTAGATAAATACGATGGGATAGGCTATTTTTTTGACGGAAATTATTACGGGATTGATTTAGACAACGTAGAATCTGAAATCATGCGTTATATGCAAGGAGATAATCAAGATAACATCGTGGCTGAATTCATTGATATTCTCGGAAGTTACGCAGAAATCAGTCCATCTGGAACAGGTGTTCATATTATTTGTAAGGGAACACTCCCACCTGGAGGCAGACGAAAAGGCGACATTGAAATGTACGACAAGGGTCGTTTCTTCACGATGACGGGAAACCGATTAGGCGAGTACCGAGGTATTTATGATGATTCTGAAATGGGAAAAGTTAATTATCTACACCATAAATACATTGGCGAAGATTCAATCTCCGTTCAAGATTTATCGGCAGTGGATGCAGAACTAGGGAATAATTTATCTGAAGATGAAATTATCGAACGAGCCTCCGAGAGTAAAACGGGCATGCGCTTCAAAATGTTCATGGATGGAGCGTGGGAACAGTTTTACAATTCGCAGTCTGAAGCGGATTTAGCATTTTGTAATGATCTAGCTTACTGGACTGCATGTGATCCTCAGAAGATGGATGCGATTTACCGTGAATCAGGCATGATGCGTAGTAAATGGGATGAGAAGCGAGAGAATTCCACCTACGGAGCATTAACGATTCAAAAATCCATTCAAGGTACAACAAACTATTACCAACCCGTGGATGATTTTGATCTAAATATTTTAGATATGTCTTCAAAACCGAAACTGAAACCGAAGCATTTTTCATATGACGATACAGGAAATTCAGGTCGGTTCATGCGTGCATTTGGCGAACGAGTGAAGTATTCATTCAACAATAAAAAATGGTATTACTACTCAGGTAAAGTCTGGGTAATGGATGATTTAGGCAAGGTTTATGAGATGGCAGATATGATTGCAAGGTCAATCTATAAAGAGCCAATTGTCGTCAGTGATGAAACGAACGAAAAACTCGTTGAACAAGCCGAGAAAAACAAGGCAAAACACGTTAAATACAGTCGATCGGTCAGTGGTAAACAACGGATGATTACCGATACCCAACATCGTGTGGCGATTGGTACAGATGCATTTGACCGTGACCCTTACTTATTTAACACGGTGAGTGGCTACATTGATTTAAATAACCGTCATCTGATGAAACACAATCCAAGTAAGATGATGAGTAAAATGTCGTATTCAGAATATAATCCCGAAGCTGATTGTCCGCAATGGATAAACTTCTTGGATGAAATATTTCAAGGTGATCAAGAATTAATCGATTATATCCAACGTGCGATTGGTTATTCGATGTCAGGGGACGTATCGGAACAAGTGATGTTTTTCTTAGTTGGAGACGGTCAAAACGGTAAATCGGTGTTTGTCAACGTCTTAAACGACGTGATGGGTAGTTACGGAACAGCGATCCAACCGTCCACATTGATGGCAAGTAATCGTGACGGGTCGTCAGCGAGTCCTGATATTGCAAGGCTAAAGGGCGCACGTTTCGTCACCACCTCTGAGCCGAATAAAGGCATGAAGCTCGATGAGGGAATCGTCAAGCAGATGACGGGAGACGACAAAATCACAGCTCGTCACTTAAACGCAGAATTCTTCGAGTATAAACCTGAATTCAAAATCTGGATGACAACCAACCATAAGCCAGTTATTCAAGGAACAGACACAGGAATCTGGCGACGGATTGTCATCATCCCGTTTGAGTATCAAATACCGAAAGAAAAAATCGACAAGAAACTAACGAGTAAGCTCAAAGGTGAACTCACAGGTATCTTAAACTGGTGCGTTGACGGTTACGAGATGTGGCGAGAGAACGGACTGATGGAACCTGATTTAATCGCAAAACAACGTGGCGAGTATCGTAACGAAATGGATATCGTGCATCGGTTTGTGGACGAGAATTGTGTGATCAACCCGAATGTAGAGGAGACAGCATCTAATTTATGGAAAGCATACCATTCATGGGTCAAAGAGGGTAACGAATGGGGTCACATGAGCCGAACGAAATTCGGAATTGAATTATCGAAACGATTTGACAAGAAAAGAGACGGAAGAGGATACGTTGTATACCAAGGTTTAAAACTAAATGATTCTGAATTATCAGCAGATGCTAAACGAAGCAATGTCATTAGCTTTTTAGTAGACAATCATTAACGGAGAGTACAGAGGGTTAACGGAGAGTTGCTTTTAAACTCTCCGTATACCTAAACCGTTGGTACAACAATGATAATTATATATTTACGGATAGTACGGATAGTTTTTATATAAGTTATAAATATTTAAAATGAACACCTATATATAGTGCTAAGGGAAAATAAGGTATAACCGTCATTTTTTTCATAACAAAAACTTTCTAATCCATTGCTACACAAGGGATTAGAGATACTGATGGTAATTTTTGAGCTATCCGAAACTATTCATCTAAACATCACTTAGGAGGTGTAATTTGAACAAAGAAACAGCATTAATGAATCGATTGCGAGTTAAAGCATCAGAATATGGAGTTTGTTTTCGGGCAAACGTTGGAAAAGTCAGAATGGCAGATGGACGTTTTTTTGATACAGGATTGCCAAGAGGGTTTTCAGATTTATTCGGAGTTCGTAATGAAGACGGTAAAGCATTTTTCATTGAAGTGAAAACAGAAAAAGGCAGACCGAGCAAAGAACAGTTAAATTTTATTGAACAGATGAATAAACGAGGTGCGCTTGCAGGGATCTGCAGG
This sequence comes from Falseniella ignava, assembly GCF_002847645.1. Taxonomy (NCBI): domain Bacteria; kingdom Bacillati; phylum Bacillota; class Bacilli; order Lactobacillales; family Aerococcaceae; genus Falseniella; species Falseniella ignava. The sequence goes on along the minus strand of NZ_PKHE01000005.1, from coordinate 79,580 downwards.
AATGAAAAAGACGTGGAGGAATTGTTGAATGGAAATTTCTAAAATTAATTTAAATAAATTAGTTGAACAAGTTCAAGGCTGGTTTGTAGAGCGCAACTTGCATACATTTGACGGTACAGCGCAATTGGAGAAGTTGAAAGAAGAAGTACAAGAGTTATTAGACGCACGAGCGAATAATGATGTTGAAGAAGAAATTGACGCAATTGGAGATATTACCGTTGTTTTAATTGGGTATTGTATGCAACGAGGGTTCTCGTTCGCTAAGTGTTTATATTCAGCGTATCAAGTGATTAAGGATAGAAAAGGTAAAGTAATCAACGGGTCGTTCGTTAAAGAAGCAGATTTAAAGGAGGAGTAAAATTATGAGTAAATCAATCAATGAAATTATTAAAGAGAGTCTTATCGAAGAGTTAGATGCAAGTAACATTAAGGCGGGTGAGTTAAGCGATTTTGTTAGACATTTATATGAAAAAGGAATAAAAACGGCTGACTTAACCGAGCGAGTTACGGCATTAAAAGAAGAAATTGAAGCGATATTAGAGGAGATTGCTTTAGAAAATGGCGAGGAAAAGAAAGAAGAGTTTAAACCTGAGTTTGGCGACACGTACTGGGTTGTTAGAAGTAACGGAGAAGTTGTCCACCTATTTTGGACAGACCATTCCTATGATGATATAGCACTACAAAACAACGCAATCTTCAAAACGCAAGAAGAAGCCGAATTTGAAGCAGAACGCCTTAAAGTGTTGCGTGAGTTAGAAAAACTAGGGAGAGCGTTTAGACCATACGGAGAAAACTACAGTATCGAGTTAGAATATCCTTTACTACACAAAGAAAGATTATCTATTAGTATCTTTGGTGCAACGCAACATTGTTTTGGCAATTACTACTTTGACACCGAAGAAGAAGCGCAAGAAGCAATCAATATAATCGGCGAAGAACGTATCAAAAAATACTTATTCGGAGTGGAGGAGTAAATATGAACGAAGAAATCAACAAGCTCATTGAAGAATTTGAAGCGAGATTGAAAGAGGTAAAAGATAAATATGAAAAGATAAAGCCTAAACTTGGTTATACGGAAACGTATTGGTATATACATAATGACGGACGTGTGTTTAGTGATTTTTGGGGCGACACACAGCCTGAGCACAATATATTTGCCATTGGAAACGTCTTTAAAACTAAAGAAGAAGCGGAGTTCGAGGTTGAAAGACGAAAAGTGCTGCACGAATTGAGTATGATGGGAAGACCTTTTAAGGAGAACGCAAAAAATTGGGTGGTTTCGTTGGATATTGACAACAATATCTCGGCTACTTATTCGGTTTTCAGTAGGTTTGTTTACGGAGACTATTACTTTGACACTGAAAATGAAGCGCTTGAATATGTTGAAAAAATAGGCGCAGACAGAATTAAAAAATACCTGTTTGGAATCGAGGAATAGCTATGCAACCTTGGGAAGAATTCAAGCGTAAATATCCGTCAGGCGAAGTGATGTATTCAATTGATGGCGAATATCTCGGTCTTATTAGAATAAATACTTTAAACGTATTATGTGGTTATGTGAAATTGCCTGAAAATCATCCGTACATCGGATTAGATTTATACGATATTATGCACGTTAATAATCCGTTATACGAGCTTGATGTTCACGGTGGTGTGACTTTTGCTGATTATATCGAAGGTGGTTGCGCACACGTAGGCGATTATGCAATTGGCTTCGATTGTGCGCACGCAGGCGATTATGTGCCGAGATTTAGTGACTTTACGCCTTTAGCAGACGGTATATGGCGAGATGAAACATTCGTCATCAACGAGCTTAAAAGTTTGACGGAACAGTTAAGGGGGATATAAAACATGGGTATCGATAAAACAAATCAATTTAAAAAAATAACCGATAAACTCCTATCCATTTACATCGATAAAAACCACGATTACGGTGGCAGTTTCGGTGATACGTTTAAAAAATTAGGCATTATTTCAGCCGTAACACGTATTACGGATAAAACCAACCGATTAATCTCACTATCAACAAAAGAAGCTCGGGTCAACGATGAATCGATTGAAGATACATTAATGGACTTAGCAAATTACGCTATTATGACGTTGATTGAGTTAAGAGGTGAATCGGATGAATAACATCGACTACCTCAGTCGAAAAACATTGAAAGACATCTATGACCTTGTGGAAGAATATTTTGAGCTACCTCATGATTTCGGCGAAGTCACTTTAAGTGACATACGGATGCTGCTTTCAGATTATTATGAAAACGTTGATTTCATTCTTAACAGTCAAGCCAGACGATATGATCAATATATTAATAGGGGTGATTGATGAATGGATGGCTATGAACAATTAGCGATAGCGATCGTACAAAGTGCTGTCAGTGATTATATTGCGAGGGTTAGATCTGCTGCTTTAAAGGGTTACGTTGATGAAGATTGCAACGTGCGTGAAGAGTGTATGCTGTATGTTGATTCAGTTGAAATCCGAAAGTTAATCCGATTCTTTAAATCGGATTATTGCTACCTGCTATCAGGTGTGGATGGTGATTTAATTATTGAAAAGGCGAATCATCAAATCAAAACTAAACGTGATTTTAAACCTGTCCCATTTATAAATAAAAGGAAAAATAAAACCAAACCGTTGATTGCAACAAGAATATCAACCGGGGAAGAAAAAGAATTCGACAGTATCGTTCAGTGCTCAAATTATTTTGGGATTGCTGAATCTGCAGTCAGCACTGCTGTGAGGTACGGCAAAGTTGGATCAAGGAGCAGATTGAAAGGTTGGACGTTTAAATTTAAAAAGGACGTGACAGATTGAACGCAAAAGAGTTTTTAAATCAAGTGCGATATAATGATGCTAATATCGCCTCAAGAATCGAAGAACGAAACCGACTATGGATAAGCTTAACGTCCATTAAATCAAGCCGAATTAAAGAAATATCCGTCCAAGAGTCAAACCAAAGAAAAGATGATAGATTAGATCGTGTGGTGGAGTTAGATTGTTACATAGATAAAGAGATAGATAAATTATATAAATTAAAGTTAGAAGTATCTCGTAGGATAGACAGATGCAGCGAAAGTATAAATTCAATCATCTTAAGAGAGCGTTATTTAAACTATAAATCATGGGACGATATAGCGATACTGTTAAATTATGATAAAAGACACATTTTGAGAATTCATGGTCATGCTTTGATTGATTTTTCAAATCATAATCAAGATGTCACTAAATGTCACTAAATGTCACTGAATGTCACCCCCACTTCTGATATTATGGTAGTGTGGAAATGAACCACAAAACTCAACTATATAAACTATAAATCTTTACTCAAAACGGCAATCCATAACAGATTGCGACGGAACGTTTCAGTAAAGTCAGTCGTTACTCCATTTCCGACTGTTATATATATCGCCACCTCTATTTTAGGGGTGGTATTTATTTTTCATTTTATTAGGTGGTGGTGGAAAATCAGTAAACTGACACTGAAGCAACAACGATTCGCTGATGAGTACATCATCAGTGGGAATATCTATCAATCCGCAATTAAAGCTGGTTATAGCGAAAATTATGCTAGAACAAACGCTAGCAAATTGTTAGAAAAAGATAGTATAAAAGCGTACATAAAAAATAAAATCAAAGAGATTGAATCAAAGCAGATAGCCACAGCAAGTGAAGTATTGAAGGTATTTACATCTGTTTTGAGAGGCGAACGTTTTGAGGTTAAGCAAGAGATCAATCCGATAACTGGTGAGGTCGTTGAACTTAAACAACCGCCTGCGATAAAAGAAGTGATACGTGCTGGTAGCGAATTAATGAAACGTTATCCGACAGCTGCGGAAAGCGAAAAGCTAAAACTCGAAATCGAAAAGCTAAAACAACAACTTGCTGAGGAAGATATATCCACACAACAAATAGGCTTTACGTTTGACAGAGGTGAAGCAGATGCTAAATATAGCAACTCTGATTAATCCTGCGTTTGACGAAGTTTTATTTACAGATAAGCCGTATGTTGTGCTTAAGGGCGGACGAGCTTCAACGAAGTCATCAATAATTGTTTTAAAGATGCTCTTAGATTTTTTAGCGGATCCCAAGGCGAATGTTCTTTGTCTTAGGAAAGTCGGTAAGTATTTGTCTACTTCTGTTTATGAACAGGTAAAATGGGCGATTTACATGCTAGGTGTAGAGAAACAATTTAGGTTTTATTCCAGTCCGCTCAAAATTGTGCACAAGCAAACACAAACTGCTTTTTATTTCTCAGGTGTAGATGACCCAATGAAATTAAAAGGTTTCAAAATTGCTCAAGGGTATATCCATGCATTGTGGTATGAGGAATTGGCTGAGTTTTCAGGCAGAGAAGATATTGACGTTGTGGAAGATACATTCTTGCGTGTTGATTTGCCTAACGGTAAGCCAGTGAAAGTTTATTATTCGTATAATCCGCCTAAAAATCCATATGACTGGATTAATTTGTGGGTAGCTGAAAAGGAAACAGATCCTGATTATCTTGTACATCATTCGACTTATTTGGATGACAAATACGGATTTTTAGGCAAGCAAATGATTAAAAAGATTGAGAATTACAAAGTAACAGATCCTGATTATTATCGATGGATGTATCTAGGAGAGGTAATTGGATTAGGTACGCATATATATAACATGGGACACTTTAAGATGTTAAAAAAATTGCCATCCGACGATAAATTAATAGGAATTGTATTCGGACTAGATACCGGACACCAACAATCGGCAACAGCGTGTGTGGCATGTGGTATTACTGTAAAAGGCAAGCTTATTTTGCTTGATACACTGTATTATAATCCGTCTGGCAAAGAGAATAAGTTAGCGCCTAGTCAATTATCTGTATTAGTTCATGACTTTGTTGACGAAATAATGTTTCGATACAAAGGAGTTCCTAAGTTAAAGATGACGATTGATTCAGCTGAAGGGGCTTTGCGAAATCAGTATAAGTTGGATTATGGAGAAGTATGGCATCCGGTTGCAAAGAAGAAAAAACAAACAATGATAGATCACGTCCTTAGTTTACTTGCTGAGGGACGTTTTTATTATCTAGAAACTGAGAACAACAAAATATTTTACGAAGAGCATAAGATGTATCGGTATGATGAAAAGACCATCGAATCATCAGAACCTAAAGTGATTAAAGAGGATGATCACTCGGTTGATGCGTTTCAATATCTTGTTTTGGATAATGCAAGATTACTAGATTTGAAAGTATAGGAGTTGATACCTGTGGGGGTGATTAACACCATCAAAAATTGGTTTACAAGGGGGAAAGGGATAGTGAACCCAATCAAAAGCATCTTAGATCACGAGAGAGTTGCTGTATCGAAAGAGGAATATGCAAGAATTCAAGAGAATTTGCGCTATTACGAATCGAGAGATAATCGAGTTAGTTATACAAATACGGAATACCAAATTCGAGAACGTGATTTTAAACATTTACCCATTGCTAGAACAGCGTGTAAGAAGATTGCGGGGCTCATTTATAACGAGCAAGCAGAAGTAAAGATTGATAACGAGGCGGCTAACGAATTTATTAACGAAACACTCAAGAGAGATCGTTTTAATAAGAACTTCGAGCGCTATTTAGAATCTGCTCTGGCTTTAGGTGGTATGGCAATGCGACCTTATTTAGACGGAGAAAGAATTCGAGTTGCGTTTATTCAAGCGCCAGTCTTTTTCCCTTCTCAGACGAATACGCAAGACATATCGAGTGCTGTGATTGCGATGAAGTCAACAAAAGCGGATAAGAATAATATTCGATATTATACGCTTTTAGAAATACACGAGTGGTTGTCTGATGGTAAATATAAAATTAGCAACGAATTGTATCGTTCTGACATTAAAGAAAATTTAGGAAATCAAGTGCCACTGTCTGAGTTATACGATGATTTAGAAGAAAGTACAGTTTTCACAGGATTATCTCGTCCGTTATTTACTTATTTTCGGACTCCTGGAATGAATAACAAAGACATTAATAGCTCACTAGGATTATCTATTTTTGACAATGCTAAGACGACAATTGACTTTATTAACACGACTTACGACGAATTTGCATGGGAAATTAAGATGGGGCAGCGAAGAGTAGCTGTTCCTGCTCAAACAGTTCGAACGTATTATGACCAAAGAGGCGATAAGGTTGTAATGAAACAACACTTTGACCCCGATCAAAATGTTTTTGTTCAGTTGGATAGCGGGGCAGATGATAAACCGGTTGGAGTTCATGATTTAACAACTGAGATACGTTCGGAATCATATATCGCTGCGATTAATCAAGGCTTAAAATTATTTGAGATGCAAATAGGTGTTTCGTCAGGCATGTTTACTTTTGATGGCAAATCAATGAAAACAGCGACAGAAGTTGTGTCAGAGAATTCTGATACTTATCAAATGCGGAATTCGATTGTTTCATTAGTTGAGCATTCAATGAGCGAGTTAATTGTATCTATCTGTGAATTAGCCAAAGCGACAGGATTATATACAGGAGAAATTCCTACGTTGGATGAAATTACAATTAATTTAGACGATGGTATTTTTGCGGATAAGAATGCAGAGCTAGATTACTGGAGCAAAGCGTTAGCAGCTGGATTAGTTCCTAAACGTTATGCGATTGAGAAAGCTCTCGGAATGACCGAGGAACAAGCTCAGGTGTTGGCGGATGAAATCGAAAAAGAAACAACGCAAGCAATGAACCGAAATAGAAGCCAATTTGATATTGACGTTTATGGTGAGTAGGTGATTTTCATTGTCTAGAAAGCTAGATCTTGAAGAATTGCAATTTAATCAAGAACAATATTTTTTGACTGGTGATAAGGTGGCAGATATCTATCATCAGTTGCAAACAGATATGTTTTTGAGAACTGTTAGGCGATTAGCCAGGCGTGGCACCGCAGATTTAGAGCGTGAACCATATATTTGGCAATTGGAAAAGTTGAACGATATGCATATGCTAAACGAGCATAACATTCAATTAATTCTTAAGTATTCAGGAGTTGCTGAGAAAGCGTTGAGAAATGCAATTGAGAATGAAGGTTTCAAAGTATACAAAGATACCTACGAGCAATTAGCCGAAGATATGCAAATGGGCGGAACTGTTGCAGAGCATTATGAAGTTCAAAAAGCACTCAAGGCTTATTCTGATCAGACGTTCAGAGAAGTGAATAACATGATTAACACTAGCTTACCTACTGAATCACGACTGATGTATGAAGATGTCATTACTCAGACAGTTGCCGAGGTAGTCACTGGCACAAAATCAGCGCAACAAGCCTTAAGTGACACCATCTATAAATGGTTTGATCGTGGGTTTTATGGTTTCACAGATAAAGCGGGGCGGAGATGGCAAGCAGATGTGTACGCTAAAACTGTAATTAAATCTACAACTTACCGTGTCTACCGTGAAATGAGAGAGAGACCTGCTGAAGACTTAGGCATTGATACGTATTATTACTCAATGAAAGCTACAGCAAGAGAAGCGTGCGCTCCTTTGCAACATCAGATTGTAACTAAAGGGGTTGGATTTACAGCTGAAGATGGTACAGAAGTGTTATCCCTTGCTGATCATGGGTATGGTTCGCCTGGGGGCTGTCTAGGCATTAACTGCGGCCATATGATGACACCTTTTATCATTGGTGCGAACAGAAAACCTGACCTACCCGATTATTTAAAGAACATCACACCCGAACAGGCAGAAGAAAATGCAAGAATGCAACAAAGACAGCGTGCATTTGAACGGAACATCAGAAAAGAAAAAGAGCGCTTGGCAGTGGCTAGAGAATTAAAAGACGTTGACCGAATTCAAAAGTCACAACTTAAAATTAATTCCATGGAGTCAAGCCTGGCTAAATTGATTAAGGGTAATGAATTCTTAGTTAGAAAACAAGAACGAGAACGCTATTATAATAATCCAGAATCATACAATAAAGCTAAGCAAAACATGGAGAAAGCGATTGAAAAAGAGTATAATAAGTTTAATGAAAGACTTAAACAAAAACTCTCTAAGGAGCAGTATCGGGATTTAACAAGTCATGATTTGAAGCGGATTAATAAGGTTATGTCTGAGAATATAGAATTGGGCCAACGACTACGCTTGAAGAATAATAAGCAAGATCAACATATAATTGGTACTGAACAATACAATATTAGAAATGATGGACAGAGTTATTTTAAGAATACAACCAGCAAAGCTTTACATGATTTTATTTTGAGCAAAATTGATATGAAATCAATTTTTAGACATTATCAATTCATTGATATTGAAAAAGATGATGTAGATGCCGTTCATGTATATATGGATGGATCTGATATAGAGGCTGATCAAATAAAGGTTCACCAAAGCGGTAAAGGTATTCATGGTGTTCCGAATAAAAAGAGGTGATTTGTAAGATGGTAGAAGCTAGGAGTTATAATCTTCCTAAATATATTGGCAGAAGCATTATACTACACATGAAAAATGGGAATGTGGACAGAGGTAAATTTTTAAGCTACGATTCTATTTTTGATAACGACATTGGAGATGGTTTTGTACTCGATGTAAACGGAGACGATTCAATTGGCCGTCTAGTCCTTGAAAAAGACGTTGAGAGAGTAGAATTTGAAGATTAGCACTTAACAGTTCTGTTAGGTGCTATTTTTATGAGTTGAGTAGTGAGAAGAAAAGTTGAGAAACGATAAGTAATCGTGAGAAATCTCGATATTATTTCGAGATAAATCGCTGTAAATGTTGATAATAAAGGGTTCTTATCTCGAGAAATCGTGAGAGAATCGTGCGAAAACTACACGTAAATTCACACGATTTCAGAGTAGTTAAGAGTAAGTTCAGAGTAGTTTAAGTCGTAGCAATACGGCTTTTTATTATGTCCTGAATAGGACAATAAACTGTTCACGGACTTGGGTTCAGTCGTAAAACTGCCCACACAAAAAGCCTGGACATGCTTAACTGTCACATTGTCCATCGGACGTAAAAAAAGGAGTAGATAAGATGAGTGTTACTAGAGGAATGTTAAAAGATGCAGGTGTTACTGAAGACGTTAAAATTGATGAGATTATGGATGCTTACAGCCGTGCAATCGGAAGTGCTAAAGCACAAGGCGAATCAGATTTGAAGTCTGAGAATGAATCGCTGCGTAATCAGTTGCAAGAGGTTAATCAAACGATCGAGGAGCTGAAAAACAATGAAACGACAGCACAAGAAGCAAAAGATACCATAGCACAATTACAATCTCAGCTAGCAGATAAAGATGAAGAACATGAAGCGCAACGTTTAATTGACAAACAGACGTTTGCTGTTCAATTAGCGTTGAAAGACACAGACACTTTAGACAGTGACTTACTGTTTAGTTTGATTGACATGGATAAAGTTCAATTTGATGAAAATGGCAGACCGCAACTAGACGACACGATTCAATCACTTAGAGAAAGCAAGCCTTATTTATTTCAAACACAAGCCGAAGAACCGACAGACGATAAATCCCCGTCAATCGTTCGTGGCGGAAATCCAACGGCGGGTAGCGAAAGTGAAGGCGATCCTTTCGAAGCAGCAATGAACATGTACAAATAAATTATTAAAGGAGGCCTATTAAATGGCAGGAGAAAACTTAAACTTACCAGTAAGACGTTATGAGAAGCAATATCGAGGAATGTTACAAACAGTGTTTAGCGCAACTAATGCATTTCAAGGAGCAATCGCACCAATTCAAATTTTAGACGGAGTGCAAAATAACGCATCCGCATTCAGCGTTAAAACGAATAATACTCCAGTAGTGGTTGGAGAATATAAGACAGATAAAGATGTAGCTTTTGGCACAGGAACGTCTAACTCATCACGGTTTGGTCAAATGACGGAAGTTATTTATCAAGATACGGACGTACCATACGATTACACATTAGCTATTAACGAAGGTATTGACCGATTCACGGTGAACAACGATTTAAATGCTGCTATTGCAGACCGTTTACGATTACAGTCAGAAGCTCAAACACGTAAAATGAACAAGCGCATCGGAGAATACGCTTCGAAGGTAGCTGGCAAAGAGGAAACATTAGCTTCTTATGAAGAAAAAGCTATTAGAGATTTATTCAATAAGATCAATACTTACTATGTTGATTTAGAGGTGACAGCGCCAGCGACAGCTTATGTTAAATCAGATTTATATAATGCGATTGTAGACATGGCACACGTTAATAAGGGTAAAGGTTCATCTGTAAACATTGACCGAAACGGATTAGCTTACTACAAAGACATTGCATTACAGCCTGTGGCTGCTCAATATTTTGAAGAAAACACGCAAGCAATTGTCATGCCGAACGGTTTGATTATTCCTTTCGTGGGCATTAACACTGCACGCACGATTACTGCAGTGGACTTTGATGGTGTAATTTTACAAGCAGCCGCTAAAGGTGGACAGTTTATTTTAGAAGATAACAAGAAAGCTGTTATTAAAGTAACGGGGACACCAACTGTCCCAGGACCATAATCAAGGAGATGATAAATAATGGCGAAGTATAAAGTGTTAACAAATTTCGGCACTACAAATGATGGTAAAAACTATACCAAAGGCGAAGAAATCGAAATGAAAGTCGCAGAAGCAGACACAATCAACGAACAGGCGAAAGAGTTGCACAAACGTGAATTCTTAGAGCGTATTGAGGATAAAGTGGAAGATAAAAAAACAGAGCCATCTAAAAAATAAGGAAGGTGATCCAATATCTCTCAACTAGTGAGTGACTAGTCTTTGTATAAATGAGAGGAGTTGATAATGTTTGTATTTGACTGAGATTGAATACATCGAAATGGGTTATGATCCGACTGAACACTTTTCAAAGCTTTATTATAAAGCAAGTGCAATGATAGATATGTATACAAGACACTGTTACAGTTATTGCGATTTTGAAGATGACATAGACATTCGCAAGGATGCAGTAAAAAAAGCTATTGCTCTTCAAATTGCTTATATGGACGAAACAGGTATCGATACAGCTGAAGACAGACAGCATCTAGCCAATATATCCATCGGTAGAACATCTGTGTCTTATGGCGGAACAGATAAGAAAGGTATTAATTTCACACCTTATGGTTTGACTTTAGATGCCTTAAACCTGTTAAACAGCGTTGGGTTTGGATATAGCGGGGTGGCTTATGATCGATAAGCGACTATTAATTGACTCTGTTCAAATCGAAAAAGTTCTAGATAGAGATGAGTGGGGGAAAGAGAGTTATGGGGGCACTTTAACTCTCTCCCCTGTTCGTTTTGATAGAGCGACAACATTAACGCACGGTAGTAAAGATGATACTCAACAAAAGCCAGGCGTTATTTTTGTTTATTCACGCTACTGCAAAGTTATGCTAGATGATAGTTATATTGACGGTCGGATCATTGATGGGGATAAAAAATATAAGGTGATCGGCATTATTCCTATTGGCTTGTATAAGAAAGTAATAGGATACGAAATCGAGGTGATTTGATGAGTGTTGGAGCTGCGTTTCATGTTAATGTTGAAGTTGATTTTTCAGGTGCCGAACGGAAATTCTCGGAGTCATCGATTAAAAAGGGCGAATTAGCAATGGCGAATCAGGCTTTGCTTGATATGGAGCCATATGTGCCTTTACGTGGCGGACGTTTGCGCTCTGGTTCTCATGCTTCGCCTGGTAAGGTAACTTATCCAGGCCCTTACGGAAGAGCTCATTTTTATGGTACGAACGGGATTGTCACTTTCAGAAAATACACTACACCAGGGACAGGCAAACGATGGGATAAACGAGTTCCGAAAGGGACTATTAGAGAGTGGGGTGTCGTTGCAATTAAAGCAATGGGATTATGACAAATGCAATTGATTTTCAAATCCAATTGATAAGATTTATTAATCAGCTTGATCTATCTCTAGTAGCAAGACTCGATTTTCTGACACATGAAGAGGATTTAGTCGTTTTTACTTTGCCTGGTGGCAAAATAGATAAGATGTTTATGGATGGAACACAAGAAGTTAGATTGCCTTATCAAATCGCAATCAAGACGAAAGATAACCAGAAGGGCAGCCACACCTTATGGACGATTAACGAAGCCCTTTCTGAATTTAATCTTGATATACCAAGCGGTAACGAATCTTATCGATTTTTAAGTATTGAGTTGTCTAAACCTTTTTTAGAAGGAGTGGACGAACAGGGATATTATGTTTATTTATTACAATTAGAAGCAAAATTGGAAATAGGAGGAAATATTTAATGGCAAGATTAAAGAACGCTTTACGTGGTCACTTTGTCGCAGAGATTACAGCTGAATCTCCGGATAAAGAGCCAACAAAATGGTTAGAATTAGCAAAGTATATTTCAAATATCGAAACAGAGGACGAGGAAGAATCGGATTCGGAAGGATTCTACGACGGAGATGGAACACCTGAAGAATTCGTGAAGACGTTCGCTGCAGGGTATTCATTCGAAGGTTATCGAGATCATGAAGATGAGGCACAGAATTTAATTTGTGGTATGAAGTATAAGACAGGTGAAGGTCGTCGTGTATGGCATAAAGTTGTATCATCAGATGGTAAAAAACAGTGGGTTGGTAGAGCGAACGTTTCAGCAATAAACGACGGTTCTGGAGAGGCCACTGAAGATGAATCATTTGGATGTACCATTAAGTATGTTGAGACACCGAAAGAATCATCTGTCGTTGAAGGTTCATCAATGTAGGAGGGAAGTCCCCTCCTATTTTTTTATCATTTATTCAGGGGGAATTATATAAAATGTCAAAAGTAATTAAATTTGAGAAGCGAAACAATGTCATTCCAATTGATTTTGGAGAGTTTAAATTGGAATTTGTTGCAAATGACGTTAATTTATTGAAATTAGATAAAATGCACAAAGAATTAGTTAGAGAGTCAAATGAATTAGAAGAACGTATCAATGATGATAACGTACATGAAATGTTAGAAGCGCTACGTCAGTTAGTATCTAAAGCATGGGATGAAACATTTAGCGAAGGAACATTCAATCGTGTTTATGAGTTTGCAGGGCAGTCTGTAACTGTAACTGTGAATTATTTTGTTCAAATGTTCGAAGGGATTGCTGAAGAGTATCAAGATCAAATGGATACGGAAAAGTTAAAGAAGTATATCGAGGACTAACACATGGACATCTCTCGGAAGTTAGTTGATAAATACGTAATTGGAGACAAAGAATACACCTTAAATTTAGCGTTTAATGTAGTTTTAAAGGTGATTGAACTAATGAGGGATGATTCAGTTGATGAGATTAATCGTTTGTTTACAGCGTTATTTTTGTTCTTTGGTGAGGATGTAAGAGGAGATCTGACATTAGAGATTGCGACAGAAAGCTTCATGGATATTTTCGATACTTACGTGAGAATGGAAAATGAAGAAGCGGATGTAGTAAGAGATATTAAAGGAAATATAATTCCTCGTGAAATTATTGATAAAAGCAAGTCTGAGGAAGACGATCAACCTTTGTATGATATAAGCCAAGATGGCGAGTATATTTATTCAAGTTTTATGCAAGCATATGGAATTGATTTATTCGATGAACAAAACAAAATGCACTGGCATAAGTTCAATGCATTATTGTCGGGATTGCCTTCAGACACAAAATTTGCTGAAGTGATTCGAATAAGGTCTTGGAAACCGTCCAAAGGCGAAAGTTCTGAGTATAAAAAAGAAATGCGAAGGTTACAAGAAGTATACAGATTATCAAGTTAGGGGGTGAAACTTATTGGCAGATGGAACGGTAATTATTGAGACAAAATTAAACGCTTCAGAAGCTAAATCAGGCATTTCTAGAATAAAAAGTGCGTTTCAAGAGTTGGGTAACTCTGGAGGCCAAGGTGGACTTTTCGGAAAAATTCTAGGTGCAAACTTAGTATCTGCGGGGATTCAAAAAACAATTGGATCTATCTCTGGCGGTGTGCGGTCATTGAATGGCGAATTAACAGAATCATCGATGGCTTGGAAAACATTCGATGGGAACATGCGAATGATTGGTAAATCTAGTTCTGAGATAGACAAAGTGCAGAAGTCGCTACAAGACTTTGCGACTCAAACAATCTATTCTGCATCGGATATGGCCTCAACTTACAGTCAGATGGCAGCAATTGGCTATGATAATACAGAGAAGCTTGTAAAAGGGATGGGTGGACTTGCAGCATCATCTGAACAACCTGCACAAGCGATGAAGACGATGAGTCAGCAAATGACACAAGCACTCTCTAAACCGACAATGCAGTGGCAAGATTTTAAATTGATGATGGAACAAGCCCCGGCTGGGATGGCTATGGTGGCAAAACACATGGGCATGAGCTTGGATGAGATGGTTCTGGCAATTCAAAACGGAGAGATCTCATCTAAAAGTTTTGCAGATGCTGTTGCAGAAGTAGGGACAAACGCAGACTTTTCTAAAATGGCAACAGAATTCAAATCTGCGGGTCAAGCTATGGACGGATTGCGTGAGACACTTTCAAACAAACTCATGCCTGTCTTTGAAAAGTTAGATGGTATAGCCATTAAAGCGATTGAAGGCATTACTGATATGATAGATCGTATTGACTTCACGAAAATAACCGATGGAATTGATACGGCTTTAAATAAAATAAAATCATTTGGTAAGCAAGCAAAGCGAGCTTTTGATGATTTTATGAGTGGGTTTAAATCTACAGGCGCAGCTAAGGCTTTTAGTTCAGCCATGCGTTCAATTGGCGCAGCGATAAAAAATGTACTGAGTGCTTTGAAGCCAGCAAACGCTGACTTTAGAGAGATTGGGAAAGTTGTCGGAGAAGTTGCAAAAGTCATAGCGGATGCCGCTAAAAAAATAGCCGATTTTATATCAAAATTAGATCCTGGACTGATTCAAGGTGTCGTTAAGAGCGTTATCGCACTCAAGTTGGCATTTATGGGACTGAGAACAGCTATGAAGATAAAGAATGCCTTCAACCTATTCCAACCTATACAAAAAGGCCTTGGTGGACTGACACGGTCTGCAGGTCGTTCTAAATCTATAATCGCAAGTACTTTCAACGGAATATCGAACATTATAAAATCAGCTGGGACTTCTATAAAATCCATCCTTTCAGGAATGGGAACAATGTTTCGTGGATTAGGCACAGGCCTATCTAAAGCTTTTAAGGGGATGGGCGATGGCATAAAATCGATTCTTGTCGGTTTGGGTAAGATGACACAATCTATGAACCCAGTTAATATGTTGGCATTCGCAGCAGCAATAGGGATTGTTGTAGCGGCATTTACTCTCCTTGCTACTCAAGGGGAAGGCGTGAAGGCAATTCTTGAAGGTGTTGGATCAATTGTAAATCAATTGATTACAGGCTTTGGGAACCTCTTAGGAACAGTGATTACAAGTTTAGGTACAGCCATTAGCACTATCGCTCAAGGCATTGCATCTGGGATTGCTATGATCATAACGGCTCTTGGACCAAACGTTCAAATTATAGCAAATATGTTTGTTGAAATTACGCAAGTGATCAGTAACGCAGTAGTCCAGATTGTATCTGCTTTA
The DNA here is from genome assembly GCF_002847645.1 of Falseniella ignava. Lineage (NCBI taxonomy): Bacteria > Bacillati > Bacillota > Bacilli > Lactobacillales > Aerococcaceae > Falseniella > Falseniella ignava. The sequence goes on along the minus strand of NZ_PKHE01000005.1, from coordinate 64,041 downwards.
GCTCCTTTTATCCCAGAAATCACAAGGATGGTTGAAGTTGTCGTATCAAATCTACCATTAATAATCGCTGCATTTGGTGAGCTTGCATCAAATGTTGGTTCTGCTATCGCTGAGGTGGTAGGAGCTATCTCGAGCGGTGTTGCTGAAATTCTTTTAGCTTTAGAACCGTTAGTTGAAACGATTGGAGAACAAATTCAAGGAATTATCAAAGAGTTTGGATCCTTCGCAAGAGAAGTCGGTCAAGCAATTAGCGAAGTGGCTGATTCGATCTCTACGGGCGCAGAAAGGATAATTAATGCTTTAACGCCATTAGTCGAGACTGTTCTTGAAGGCGTAGAACAAATTATTCAAGCGTTTGGAGATTTAGCACTTAAAGTTGGCGAAGCTATTGAGAAGGTTAATAATTCCATTGCGAAGATTGTTGATTCATGTACTGAATTCGTTGAACAAATCGGGAGCACAGCAAAAGATATTGCTGAAGCATTTGACATGATTGTGGAGTCATTTACTAAGCTTCAAGGACTAAGCCTTTGGGATATCGGAGCGGGTTTAGCACGTATTGGACTAGGTATGAAGGACATATTAAATGCACAACCTGAGACCATAGCGCAAGGGTTAACGACAATATCAGATGCGCTAGCGAATACGTTCAGAGTGTCTGCATTAGCAACAGACTTCGAAGCGTTAGGTCAAGCATTTGCTGGTTTCCCTTCGCTCGAATCAATTGGAACTGGACTTACTTCTATCGGTACAGCATTGGGTACGATATTTAGAGTATCGGCTTTAGCAACGGACTTTGAAGCGTTGAAGCAAGCGATGAGTGGTTTTCCTGATTTAAGCGGTATAGCAAGTGGATTAAATTCAATCGGAGAAGCTTTTAACTCCATCAACACAAGTGTAAGTTCATCGTTATCTTCACTATCAACCACAGTATCTACAGCGATGACAACAATCAGTAATACGGTATCTCAAAGTTTTTCAGCTGTTGAATCAACTGTGTCAAATTCAATGAGTTCTGTTCAAACAACTGTTACAAACAGTATGAATGCAATTAAGACAGCTGTAACGAATGGATTCCAACAAGTTGTTAATTCGGCTAATACAGGTATGAGTCAATTTGTTAGTGCGATTTCTAATAAAAAAGGAGCGACTTCAAATGCAATGAAAGCATGTATCAATGCGGCTGCGAATATTGCTAGAAGCGCTATTGGCACTTTTAGAAGTATTGGTTCTCAGATTGGGAACGGGCTTGCTCAAGGAATGTACAGCGCCTTAGGAGCAATCACGGCTGCAGCAAATGCAATGGTGGCGCAAGCGAATCGTGCGGCGAGAGCAAAAGCTCGAATCAAATCACCTTCTCGTCTTTTTGCTGATACAGTAGGTAAATTTATTCCTAGAGGGGTTGCAACAGGTATTGATAAGAATACTAAGTATTCAAATCAAGCTATTGAAAATATGATTAGCTCAATGAGTAAATACAAGATGCATCCTGAAGATTTGCTTGGCGGCGGGGCATCAAGTCTAAAACATAAGATGCAATCTGTAGGTAATTCTTTGGGAGTGTTGGGTGGATCTAACACAAACGCAACTTATAACCAAAGCTACACATTGAATGCAACAGGTGGAGATAAAGCGGACTTCTTCACACCTGATAATATGAAACGATTGCTTAAGGAATTTGCATACTACGTTAATCTGGAAGGAGTGAATGCATGACAGCATATATTGAATTCAATGGAATCCGAAGTGATAGTTTAGGATTACGGATTTATAACGACATGACTCATGAGTCTACAGGTTATGATGTTGAAACTGTGGTTGTTCCTGGTCGACACGGCGAGTTGCTGTTAAGCAATAATCGCTTGAAGGCTGTAAATAAATCATTTCCATTCAGATTACTCTCAGAAAAGAATGTAACAGAACAACAAATAAAAATTAGTGAATGGTTGAATGTGGAGGGGTATAAACCTCTCCTTTTATCTTGGGAAAAAGATTTTGAATATCGAGCAGCCTTTATATCCACATTTGAAATAAAAGAGATCTTAAGCAATTTTGGGAAGTTAAAAGTAGATTTTTTAGTCCATCCCATTAAATACTACAAAGATGGATTGAAAATGCGAAGTATAAATAATGGTGAAACCCTAATCGGCAAAGGAAATGTTTCTCCTCAACCAATAATAAAAATTGTCGGCTCAGGCAATTGTGAATTGTCGATTAACGGACGACTGACAAAACTTAGGGACATTCAAGGTGGGATAACCTTAGATATGCAGTCAAATACTATTTATCATGGTATGCAAGGTGCATGGGATAAATTTGTCCGTTCTCCGGAGTCCGTGAAACCTTATTTAGATACAAGTAATAATGTAATCCGGTGGACAGGAAACTTCAAAGTTGAAATTGCACCGCATTGGGGGGTTAAAGTATAGATGAAACCTATTTTATACCCTGCAAATGAAAAAACATTTCTAACATACGGATTAGGCGAGATCAATGCGATAAAAGCAATAGCGACTCGAGAACGAAACGGCAATTACACTTTATATATTGAGTATCCGTCAAACGGAGAGATGGCTAGTGTATTCCAACGAGAAATGAAAATAAAGTCCGATGTTGGTGTGCGCACAAAAAATCAGACCTTTGAAATTAATCGAATCAATAAGAACAGTGACGGTATCATAAAAATATATGCAAAGCATATTAGTCATAAAGCGGAACAATCTGTTTTGAACCCTAATGTTAGTGTCTTAGGAGCCAGTGCGCAAGATGCTCTTTCGACGTGGAACGCTAATTTAATTGGTGGATTGAAGTTCGACGTATGGTCAGATATTGAAACGAATAATTCAACAAATTGGAAAATCGAAGAAATTACTAATGCTCGTGAGGCTTTAATGGGTAAACGAGGTTCTATCCTCGATGTGTGGGGTGGAGAGTACGAATTCGATAATATGACGATAAAACTTCATAAACAGCTAGGTAGAAAGACACCTACCGTCCTTGAATATGGAAGAAACATTGTCAGTGCAGAGTCCGATGAGGACATCGAGAGTACCGTGACTTCTATCTTACCTTTTGCAGTTTATACACCCACAAACGAAGAGGGTAATTCATCTGAAAGTAAAATTGTAACGCTTGATGAAAAAATTATTGATGGTGATTACCTAGATTTATATGCCAATCGAAGAATCGCAACGATTGATCTATCTTCAAAATTTAAACAAGACGAAGTGCCAACACAAGATAAATTGAGAAGTATAGCTGAAAGCTATGTGAAAAACAATCGCATTGGGATGCCAAAGATAAACACTAAAATTGAGTACATCGATTTATCAACTACATTGGATTATCAAAGCTTGAAATTAGTTGAAGAAATCGAATTATGCGATATTGTTCCGATATTCTATCCTAAACTAGGTATCACATCAGAAGATGCAAAAGTTGTTGTTGTAAATTATAACGTCTTATTAGATCGAAATGATTCCATAGAAGTTGGGACCATAGGCTCTGGTTTTCGTTCTGCATTAACTGGAGATATCGAAGACAGATTATTTGATTTAGAAAACCGACAAGAAAACCTTGAGGATGAATTGCCTAAGTACCTCGTCAATAGTCTGGGAAATCGAATTTGGTATGATACGCCACCTTCAAATATCGAACATAAAATTGGTGATACTTGGTTTGAAAAGAATGGGAAATATCATCGAATTTACGTCTGGAATGGCGAAACTTGGGAAAAGTTAATAGATACAGAAACATTTGATCGAGAAATTCAAGAAAAAATCAACGCTTTCGAATCTAAAGTCAAAGAATTCGACGAACAATTTCAAGCGACTCAAGAGCGTAATCAATCTGAGTTGGATGCGTTTAGAAAAGAGTTGGATTCACTCGATCTACCGACCGATGTTATAAATGACATGGAAGCAAAAATCAATGCACTAAGAGATCGAACTGAAATGAGTTTGGATTTAATCGGAAATGACGGAGTCACTCGATATAACAAGAACCTGTTAAAAGGCGAGTTTAAGCGCAAAGTACTTTTCGATAACCCAATCACTGAGATCGTTGCGAATGACGGAGGCTTTAAGGCAGGTCAGACGTATACGATTAGTTTTGATGCGATATGTGAGATGCTGCAAAAAGCTATTTTAAATGTGCATCTTGAAGCTCCGTCTGAGATTTTAAAAGCACAGCTCAAATTAGTACCTGAACGAGAACGATTAGAAACGTTCGAAGTTGAGTCAAGTAGTCATGAGAACAAGTTCAATGTGATTGCTGACGAGTCTTATCAAATAACGATATCTGGTGATTGGTATAAGGAGCAAGCATTCAAGCACAGCATCAATAAAAATGACACGAAGCGTGTAGAACTGCAGTTTAAAGATATTGCGGACGGCAACCTTGACAACAGTTGGGTTGGCGAATGGTCAAGCGAGCCGATATTGATATTAAACGGTGGACGTGAGAACGAGATACCGACCGTACTAGATTCCAACGGTGGAAATTGGATAGTTGGCGAATGGGCGGAACAGCCTGAAATTATTTTTAACGAAAGGAGCTGATGTTTTTGGCAGAAGAAATAAATGTACGTGTTAAACACAAAGGTATGACGAGTGGCGAGTGGAAGTTGTCACCAGTCATATTGCTTGAACGAGAACTTGGGGTTGCCACAGATACTGGTGAAGTGCGTGTAGGTAACGGTACGGACAAATGGTCAGCGTTGCCGATTATTAAAGGTGCAAAGGGCGACAAAGGCGAATCTGTCACGGTATCTAAAATGAGCAAAGACAGCCGAGGTAACACGATTATCAAATTTAGCGATGGTGAAACCGTCACGATTGAAAAAGGTGACAAAGGGGATTCCATCACGGTTTCAAGTCACAAAAAAGACCGTCAAGGTAACACCGTCATTAATTTTAGTGATGGAAGTAACGTTACCGTTGACAAAGGCGATTCGATTAAGGTTGAATCCACATCAACGGACAGCAAAGGTAACACGTTGGTTAAGTTCAGTGATGGCAGTAGTGCTACGATTGCGAAAGGCGAAAAGGGCGACCCTTTAAAATTTGAGGATTTAACACAAGAGCAAATCAATCAGATTAAAGCGAAAGACGTTGACATGTCTAATTATGCGACTAAAGATGATTTAGCAAAGGTTGATGTAAGCAGTCAATTAGAGGGTTATGCGAAGAAAGACCACACGCACGAAATCGAAGACGTGGACGGTCTACAAACCGAGCTAGACGGCAAGGCGAATAAATCAGATTTAAGTTCAATCGATATGAGTGGCTATGCTAAAGCAACCGATTTAGATAAGAAAGCTAATTCAACACATACGCATGAAATTAGCGATATAAACGGATTGCAAACTAAATTAGACGACAAAGCAGAAAGAAACCATACGCACGCTCAATATTTAACGGTTGTGGACGCAGATAAACGTTATTCGAAAGACAATAATTCCGTTCAATTAAAAGTGATGAGTGAAGATGAATTTAACCGACTATCTGTTAAAAACTCGAATTGTTTTTACTTGGTGGTGTAGCTATGAAATTTATGACATCAGATAACAAGCAAGTAAAGCGAATTTACACAGGCGAAAATTTAATATTTATCAACAATCCCACAAAAGAAGAGGAGATTCTCTCGAGAAAAGGGGAGTTGGTAAGAAATTTGGATAGAACTTCACCATTGAAAAGCAAATACGGTGTATTCAAAGGCACTAAAGGTGCAGGTGCTGGGACATACATCTTCGTGCTTGAAGCCGAGGAAGAAGATGCTAAGAAGATAAAAACTTACGAGAGCCAAGGTGGCGTTAAAGAATATCCGTTCGCAAGAGTTTTTGGGAACGTCTATGTTGCGGAACATCAAAAAACATCAGGCGAAGACGCTAATTTTGGCTATTCGAACGATGGCGATAGTGACACAGTTAACCCATTCAAACTATCAATTTATCGAGAAGCCACTTCTCCGAGTATAGCGACTACCGCAAACCTTAGGAAAATTTATAAAGGTAACAATCTCGTGTGGTCAGGATTTGTAAACATATTAATGCGATGGGAGAGAGAATATAATAACGTTGCTAAAATTTATTATTATCCTTGGAAAATCAAACCTCAACGAGGAAAAACATATCGAATGGTATTAAATCAATATGACGGCAGTAAATATACAGTCGCTGGCGTGCTGTTAGCCGATGGGAGAGAAGTACGGTTAAAAAACACTAACGGAGAAAGTTTGAATGCCAATCGTATATTGTCAGGACAAGGTTACGTTTCAGGCGATTTATTAGAGGGGTCTATTGGAGTCACTTTTGGAACTAGTGAAGTAGACATCAAAGTTCTCACAACTTAGTAGGTATCACTATTTTGAACACAATTAAGCATACCGCTCCTGATATATACGCGGTGTTAAATATAGCTTAATGAGCAGAGTTTATATTTTTATAAGAAAGTAGGTGATAACCATTGAAAATAAATTTAAACGATTTAACGTTTAAAGATGGAAAATATACTTATACATTTACTCCTGAAAGAGACATGCAGTCGATTGAATTGGAATCGGACTGCTATGGAGACTTAGCCATTAATCATATGCAAGTTGAACGAAATCCCGATGCGACTTATTTTGTTCCTCCGGAGGTCTACGAGGGAAATTTAAGTGGTATTTTTAAGAACTTAAAAGAAATTAATGCTGAAATGAAAGACGAAGAAAATTCTGAGTTATGGTCAAGGATACGCATTAATGTGGGTGGCATGATGAGAAAGTACCATCATGATCATATTTCAACTGAAATTGTTGAAACAGCAAATGGGATAGGCATTCGTATTGATGATGTTGAGAAGAGCCTAAAACATGAAATAGCAGCAACATCAGAGGCTTTGCAAGTTAAATTATCATCGACAGATAGCAGAGTAACACAACTTGCTGCAACGGCGAATGGAATTCAGTTGAGTGTAAAGGACCTGAAGTCGGATACTGAAGCATCTATTAATCAATTAAAAGGCCTCATTGACTTAAAAGTAACGAGGTCACAAGTAGAAGGAATCATCAGAAACTCTGGTGATTCTATTTATTTAGCTGTAAAAGACAAGATTCCTGACTCGAAAATGACAGCGAGTGAGATAAAAAGTGCATTGAATTTATCCAGGGACGGAGTTCGAATTCAAGGCAAGAACATCATGCTGGATGGGAATTCTTATATCTCCAGTGGTGTAATTAAAGATGCGCACATTGGTAGTTTAAATGCGAGCAAGATTAACGCAGGAACTATAAACGCAGCAAATGTCCGGATTATCAACTTAGACATTAATAATTTAACGGGAAATCGAGCTGATTTCATTCAAACATACTGGAACGGCATTAATAGTCGGATTTCAATTAATGCGAACGGGTTGACAGCAACGCATAGAGACGGAAGTAAGACGATTATTAATGCACAGGGTCTTTATACACAAGTTGGCGGAACAAATTATCACACCCATTATCTGATGCATATTCAAGAGGTTTCGAACGTACTCAATGATGGCTCCGACCACTCACGAATTATCGACCCATTGGGGGTTCACCCATGGCACCATTGGGTGCAACTACCAGCTGTATTCAAAGGAAAAAGATTTAAAGCGATCGCTTCGATATCCGATACGATGACATTTAACTCACCTGATTATTCAAGCGGACGTTTACAGTTGCTCAGAACAGTTTGCTATGTTGATGCGTATGATTACGAGAATGCAAAAGTCGGTTTGGTTGGATACGCACACGTTTACGAACCGAGCCGAGGCAAACGTTGGAATTATCCGATTCGAGCGATGGTAAGTGTGACTTATTGATATAGGAAAGGAAGATATTATGCGACACATCGAAAAGACACTCGAAGAGTTATCAACTGAGAATTGTAATCTCAGGATTGAGAAAAATTTATTATTAGTGCAATTAGCAGAAGCTGAAGAAGAATTGGCAGCGTTGAAGAAAACCGAAGAAAAGGAAAAGGAGAATGAAAATGAATTATAGAATTGCAAATCCATCTTATTATAAAACAGCAACGAATATGACAGAGATCCAAATTATTTGTGACTCGCCTTATACTGTTGTAACTCGTGATGTTGTGGGTGACTTGACTGGACAATCAAAAGAAAAACAAATTCAAGCCGTACTAGATCAACTCGCAATGGAGTTTGATCCAACTGATAAAATCAAAGAGCTTGATGCGACATTTAGTCAAAAGATAAGTGAAATGGATGCTTTTATCGAAAAATCAAAAGAAGAATTTGGCAGCATTAAAACGCAGTATGACCTGATGAATGACACGATGTTGGATGCAGTTGAGATGTTAGGTTCACTTGTTGAAACAAAAGAATAAATCGAGAGGAGAATATAGAATGGCAAAATTCTTAGCGGTAAATATTATTAATGGGAAGTATACGTTTGATCGAGTGCCTAAATTTTTAAAAGAAAAAGTCAAAGAGATTTTGATTGATATGGGAGCTGAAGATTTAATCACAGAATAGAGAGAGTGAAACATGATTTATGATTCATTAGTAGAATATCTAACTTTAGTCGCAGGTATCGTTAGTCCTCTTGTGCTTATTTTGGGATTTGGCTATCAATACTTTATAAAGCCTTGGGAAAAGCGTAAGGCAAAGGAAGCCGAGAAAGCACAACAGGAGCGACTAGCGCAAGAAAAGAATTATCAGGATAAGATGCTTGAAATTGCAAGGCGGCAAATTGAACCGATTCATGCTGTGTTAGAGGAAATCAAAGAAATCACAGTGGACAGTGAGTATGATCGCAAGCACTTGAACAAGGTCACAAAACAAAACTCTAAGCGAATTGAGAAAGCTGAAGATAAATTAGATGACCACGCTGAACGTCTTATTGTGCTTGAAGCAAGATCAGATTCGGGATCTCAAGAAGTAATCTACAAAGAAAAATACGGAAATATAAAGGAGACGAAATAATGGATATTTTAATCGAATTATTTAAAGAGGCAGAACTTGTTGCAATTGTATTGATTCCAGTAGTGAGTGGGATAGTGGAGGTATTTAAACGTGCATTTACGATTAATGAACGTTATCTACCATTATTATCGCTCATCACAGGTATTGTGTTAAATGCAACCTTTGCAATGTTGTCAAATGCGCCAATGCAGAATGCGATTTTAGTGGGGGCAATTGGCGGGTTAGGAGCAAGTGGATTGTACGATAATTTGCAAGTTGGGAAGTTAGACGGAAGATAGCAGATATAACTAGCGCTTAGATACGTTTGTATCTTTGCGCTTTTTTATTTTATAGAAAGGAGAAACGAAATGGCAAAACTTTATCCAATTGAACAAGACATAACAAATATAAATATAGGTGGGTGGAATAATCCTCAATGGATCGTCATTCACTTTGTAGGAGCGGCAGGTCAAGCGAGAGATAACGCTAATTATTTTAGAAACGTATATCGAGAGGCATCAGCACATTACTTTGTGGATCCACACCGAATCATTCAGGTAGTGCCTGATAATCGACAAGGCTGGCACGTCGGAGATGGGTTTAATTCTGGAAGAGGACAGTTCAACGGGTATCATCGTTATGGCGCAACGAATCGGAATTCTATTGGTATTGAAATGTGTCAAGATACATCCACTGGGAATAATGTATGGGAATGGCAACCTCATGCTAAGACTTATGAACAGGTGCTGTTATTAACTCAGCACTTGCAACGGAAATATAATATCCCTGATGAACGAGTGATACGTCATTTTGATGCATCAGGTAAATCGTGTCCTGGGTGCTGGATGAAGAATAATTGGGAAAAATGGCACAAATTCAAACGTGATCTCGAAGCATTAAATAAGGGTACATTGAATTTCAAAGAACCTAAGATTCAGCCGAAAGAGAAGCCGGCACAACCTACTAACTCACAAGATATGTATACGATCCAAGTTGGAGATTCACTCTCTAAAATCGCTAAAAAATTCAATGTAACAGTGAAAGAGTTAGTAGAATGGAATGACATAAAGAATCCTGACTTGATCTATCCGGAATCACGTATCATCGTTAAGAAAGCAAAAGAAGTGAGTAAACATGGTAGATTCAGATTTAACACCACGGTCAATGTGCGCAATCTACCACAAGCGACAGGACACGTTCCAGCAAAGTATTATAAGGATGAAATCGTGTATTACGATGACTATAAGGATATCGATGGCATGAGATGGCTCAAGTATACCTCGTATGATGGGCGGACACGATGGATATCGGCAGGGACGAAAGATAAACCGTATGGGGAGTTTATAGAATAAAATACCTCAATAATAAAGTGCCCCCACCTTAATTGGTGGGGGGATCAATTATACAATGTTTTTGTTTTCTTTCCAATCAATGAATGTTTGACATTCGCATTTCTCTTGAACGTTTTTTAGCTTTTTTATAATAGTATCTAATAATGCTTCTGGAATATGACCAGCTATTTTTGCATTATTATTATCAGATTGGTATATGTATCTTAAATCTATGTAAGAAACTCTTTTTAATTTATTGTTACGGGTAGGTCTAATTTCAAAGTGGTTATCATCATCTTTGAAACGTTTATCTGTAGACATTTTGAGTAAATAACAATGATCGTCAGTAAAATTAAAATCAGATATTACTAAAAAAGGTCTCATAGAGGTTTTAACATCTATTGAATTGTCGTCGAGGAACGGAATGTGTTTAAGTAAAATATAATCTCCCTGTTCATAGTAAAACATTAATAGGCTACCAACTCTCCGCAATCTTTGTATACAAATATCTCTTGGCCAACAACGTTTAAAAAGTCACGTTCTAAATTTTTTTTATCTTCATCAGTCAATTCAGTTTCTGAAGGTTCATATATATAAGTGTTTCCGCCAATAGTAAATCTTTCTTCTCTTGGAGGATTTAATTGACGATTAATAAAATCTTTATAGTACTGAGCCATGCTATCTCTATCGATAATAACTTTATTGTAAGGCCCAACAGAATTTTCGTGAACCTTCCAAGGTTCTTCTTGATGTGTCATTTCTACTAGTTCATCGGCTGTAAAATTATCAAACAGATTTAACGTGCTTTTTAAAATTGAAATAGTTTCTTCCATTAAATTGCATACGGTCTCATTCCACAGGTCAAAATATCGATATTGTACGTAAGCAGACCTAACAACAGGTCCTTCTGACCAAGCTTCTATAGGTTCGGGGAAAAGCTCGATGTTGTTAGTTACCAAGCTTATAATATTACTATAATATAAAAGTTTTTGAAGTTTTAAATTTCCTTTTTTAGAAGGGAATTTCATATCACTACCGTTGTTAATCAACCATATACTTATGTCTTTTACTGAATCCAACGCGACTTCCTCCTTTCAATCATATCTTTTATAAGATAATGACATTATAACACACAGAAAAAACAAATACATGAAACGCATATTATTTATGAGTAACCCCTTTTGATATAGCTTGATCATCAGATAGTGAGTTGTAATACTTACATAATTTGTACGCTATACCGATTCTCATGTTTTCGATTTTACTGCCATATCTCCTATAATTATCTAGTGATTGAGTAGCAATGCCAGTAGCTTTAGAAATTTGATAAGATGTAATGTCGCTTTCTAGTAATTTTTTAATATAGTCTGTATTAATTATCATTTTTATCATCATCTTTCTTATTAAAGGTCGACCATACAACTAGACAACATAGCATTACGAAAATAAACTCTTTCATTGTCATCCAACCTTTCTATTGTTATAATTAGGGAAGAGGGGGAGCGCAGCCCCCTGTACCCTATAGGCGATTACTTAGAGGTCTTGTTATTCTTCTTAGTGTCGCCTTTTTTACTGACTTCAATTAATTTTGCAACGCTTGCTATTAAAGCGCCAATTCCGCCAGCTAATGTTCCAATTGCTTTCAACCATTCTTCCATTACCTCACCTCCTTTACTATCTATATTATACAGTTATAACTGTATAAAGTCAACCCTTTTTCCTTTTATTTTTAATAAAACCCCATTTTTTATTGGGGTTTTGTAGAATGTAATAGAAAATATATTTTCGGCAAGTTTTTGGCAACTTTTTTAAAATGCTCGCTAAAATCGCTTTGTGACAAGGTTTCTTTTCGAGTTGCGCTTCCATGGTAAGGAAGAGGTCGTCAGTTCGATTCTGACAGGTGGCTTATTTTTATTCCAAAAAGGTTAAATAATATTTTTGAACTGTTATAAGCCCTATAAATAACCCCACTCTATATCTTTTAGATAGGAGTGGGATTTTTAAAATGTGTAAATTTTCCTCGGTTTATTTTTTATTCAAATATACGTTCGATAGATTACTTACATCAATTTTGTATCCTTCTTCTAGCTTGAGTTCCATTTGATCTACGCCTCTGAACATATTTTCACCAAGAATTTCAGTGGTAACAAGGTATCCATCCTTATCGGTTACAAATACATTGCCAGACTGTTCTTTTTCTGTCGTCGCAATATATGTACCCGGTTCAACGTCAATTCCAACGATCCAAAATCCTGCATGGATTTCTTCGTGTTTCTCCTCAGGACCAACCGGTGTAAAGGTGACTGAATCCAATCCTATAATTTCAATTTTTTCGCCCCCGGTCAGATATACCCTAATTTGTTCGACTCCACCGAAATGATTAAAGCCAAGCACTTCATTAAGAAGAAGAGAGGATTTATCTTTTTGGTTTATCATTATATTTCCACTATCTTCTTCGTCTGATGGCTTAATATTATATCTACCTGGCTCAATATCTTCTCCTACGATCCATTCTCCCGAAGAAAGTTCGGTGGGCTTGATATTTTGAGAAGAAGTGATTAATGCTTCATAATCTGTTAATTCTAATCCATATGCAACTGCAGAATGACTGTTAAATAAGCATACAAAAATAAGCATCAGTAACAATTTTTTCATGATAATCCTGTTTCTATAAATTCATTATCCCAATAACTTTTACTTAATAAGTAGTTTTTTCAATCTTATTATATTTATTATGATTGCTTATTTCAATTTTCATGTATTTTTAAAAAATAATGTGATATGTTATATGCCCCCTAAAAATTAGAGTTAAAAACTAACTTTTAGGGGTCACATCATTTAAGATTTTTATTTAATTATTCATTTTTGCTCGGATATTGATCTGTGATAGTGGTACTAAGTTTATAATTATATTATATGAGCCTTTATTTTAGTAAATTAGATAATAATATAATCTCTAAGTATTTAATTATAATATCTTATCTGACTTAGTCCGATTACATTTCCAGCAAAGTGTTTGTAAATTATCTTCAGTTGACAATCCACCTTTTGATACTGGAATAATATGGTCAACTTCAAGTAGTAGTAAATCTTGATCTTTTGTTGATACTTTGCAATTCTGGCACGTATAACGGTCTCTTTGCTTTATTTTTTCTCTAAATTTCTTCGTCATGAGGGAACGCTGAGCTTTAGCACTTTTTTTATATTTGATTCTATCTGATATATATTTCATTGTTTCTTCTATTACGGGTTCGTCTAGTGTAATAGTTGTTGTTTGACTACTATTTCCACCCGCGCTAACATATTCAAATACGTAATCGACATATTCAACGTTTAAATCAGGTATATCAACTTCTAATCTCTTCATCAACTCATCTCGATAATGTTTTCGAATAAATTTTGGTGGATTAAAGTCATCTTCAATTTTACGTTGGCGCTTATTTAAGTTATCAATAGCGTTATTCAATCGATATATATTTTCGGATAGTTCTTGAAGCGTATTTAAGTTATTTTCATTAGCTCCAATATTAAAGTACTTACAAAGGTATTTAATGGGCTCTTCTGACGCTCTTCTGACAACTTGAAGCGACGCCTGATGAACGTGCTTATCATGTAATGATTTTTTATTTTTATCGCGTTTCATATTATATTTACTTTTATTTTCAAATTTAGCAAGATGAGAGTTTGAGAATTGTGTATTATCTGCGACAAAATCATGTTCTCTAGGCATGGTCTTAACGTATTCGGAGATTTCATTGTACTCGCGTACCATGTTTGAGACCTTTTGTTTTTGTTCTAGAAAATGTTCGCTTTTAAAATACCTCTCTTTTCGTATGTAGCGTATCAATCGATACAAAATATAAATTGTTAAAACTAATGGTATGATTACCATTTTATCCCTCCTACAAAATAATTTTCCTAATAATATGCGCCTACTTATCGACTATCATATCATAATATTTGTCATTGATTAATCTTAATATAAAATCTTTACCGCTTCTATACTGATCAATAGTCTGTATTAGAACTCCAATTGCTTTGGCAATCAAATAGCTTGTTTCCTCAGATACTAACATTATTTTACTGGTAATCGATGTTTTTGAGGTGGAGGGTTTTGATTTGTTCGAATAGATCCGGGCTGAGTTCGTGTTTGGTCACTTGGATGTCGCATTCTTTGAACAAATCAATAGCATTGGGGTCATTGCGGTAATCGTAGAGATAATGAACTTTTTTAATGCCAGCTTGAATAATAACTTTTGTACAATTATAACAAGGGAAATGCGTAATATAAATTTCTGCGCCGTCAGTCGAAGTTCCCATCTTGGCGCATTGGATTACTGCATTCACTTCGGCATGGATGGTACGAATACAGTGCCCGTCCACTACAAAACATCCGTGGTCAATGCAGTGTGTTAGGCCGGAAACTGAGCCATTATACCCTGTTGCTACAATCCGGTTATTTCTTACAATGACGGCTCCAACCATCAGTCGGTCGCAGGTGCTTCGGGTTGAAATCACTAGACTTTGTGCCATAAAGTAATCTGTCCAACTAATTCGTTCCATTTGCGTCACCTCATTTGATAATCTTTTCGCTTTTAATTCTATCATGAATTCAAGTCAGTTATAAGTCTATTGATTGATATTGCTTCTCGATTCATCCTATGATTAAATAATGACAAGTACGAGCGATGAAGGAGAAAATATATGAAAGAACGGACATTAACGTTATTGGAAGAGATGTTGCGAATTCATTCACCCAGTCGTCATGAGCATCAAATGACGGAATATTTAGTGAAGTATTTGAATAACATGGGAGCCCGGATCTACCTGCATGAAAATCAAGCTCAGTATGGCGGGGATTCGCCAGTGATTTTTGCCGAGATATTGGGAACGCTCGATGCGCCACCCGTTACTTTAAATGCACACACCGATGTGATTGAGCCCAATGCAGGACTTAATATTATTAAAGATGGAAATCAATGGCGGACGGATGGCACAACGACGCTCGGTGGAGATGACAAGGCGGGACTCGCCGTAATTCTCGGTGCCATAGATTATTTAAAGCGCCACGCGATTCCGCATCGGACATTTTATTTAGTCATTACACCTGGGGAAGAACAAGGAATGCTCGGCGCCCGGCATATTAACTGGGAGGAAGTTGATGCTGAGATGACTTTACCTAAAAATATGATCGTCTTTGATAATGCCGGTCGAGCCAATCGGGTCGCATACCAAGCACCTTGTTCGTATCATTTCGAAGTGACAATTCATGGGCGAAAAGCCCATGCAGGTATTGAGCCGGAAGCGGGGGTCAATGCGATCCAACTCGCAAGTCGAATTATTAGCGACCTACCTCTACTTCGGATTGATTCGGACACCACCGCAAATATCTCGACTGTTCAATCGGATTTTCCGACAAATGTAGTGCCGGATCGGTGTACATTTACTGGAGAAGTTCGGGCGCAAAGTCAAGAACGTGCGGATCAAATCCTAGCTCAATATGAATCAATTGTCCAGCAACACGTAGGAGATTCAAATTGCTATGACTTTAAAGCAACGTTAGATTATCCAGCGTTGCGCTCAAAAGACGGAGGGGCGTTCGTTCAAGAGGTGATTGAAGCCTATCAAGCGGTAGGTGTTCAAGCGGAGCCACAGATTATTGGTGGCGGATCGGATGCGAATTTCTTTGCGGCGGAAGGATTTAATGCAGCCATTGTCGGTGTGGGGATGCAACAAGTTCACACAACTGAAGAGTACTTAGAGATTGATCAACTGCTTTTAACAACGGAGATGTTAGTTCATTATTTAACCCAATAAGGAAGAGAAAAGATATGAATCCAAAATTATTATTACAACTCGCACAACAAATCTTACCTCAAACCATCCAATGGCGAAGAGCACTACATCAAATACCTGAACTCGGGCTGGAATTGCCAAAGACGGTCGCTTATGTCTGTAGTGTGTTAGATGAATTGGGTATTGAATATGATTCACATTATATCGATGGAAATGGGATTGTAGCCTTAATTCATGGGGAGCAATCCTCTAATAAAGTATTAGCTTTACGTGCAGATATGGATGGCTTACCGATTGAAGAGGACACGGGGATGGATTTTGCTTCGACCAATGGCGCCATGCATGCGTGTGGTCATGATGCACATACCGCCGTTCTGTTGTCGGTTGCAGCGATCTTATCGCAACATCGCGATCAATTTGCGGGAACGGTCAAATTGATTTTCCAGCCGGGTGAAGAATATCCTGGCGGAGCTTTGCCGATGATTAAAGAAGGTGCGCTGGAAAATCCTACCGTGACACGAATTTATGGAATGCACCAAGGACAACTTGACAGTCAACAACCCGAAGGAACGATTGGCTTGATTGAAGGGCCAATGATGGCTTCGATGGATCGATTCTTAATTGAAGTGCAAGGCAAAGGGTACCATGGTGCCTATCCAGAATTAAGTCATGATCCGATTGTCGCAACCGGTCAACTGATTACGGCGCTTCAAACGATTAAATCTCGCAATATTTCAGCTTTTGATCCATCAATCTTATCGATTACCCGTATACAAGGTGGCTTTAATCAAAATATTATTCCCGATACCGTTGAGTTGGAGGGCACGGTCCGTACTTACAGCAATCAACTGAGAGAGAATATTCACCACCGAATTCAAGGGATTGCGGATGGAGTTGCGCAAGCATTCGATGTGCAATGCAAGGTCACGTATGATTACAAATACCCTGCGATTATTAATACGCCTGAAGCTGTTGAAGAAGCCCATCAAGTGCTAGAAGAAGTTCTGGGCGAAGATGTATTATATACTTTGCCGCAACCTCTGATGTCTTCTGAGGACTTTGCCTTTTACCTAGAGGAAGTCCCAGGCGCCTTTATTTACTTAAGTAACCCTGGCCACATCGAAGGCCAATTCCACGGCCATCACCATCCAAAGTTCGATATTAACGAAGATTATCTCGAACTCGCCATCCAAACGTTTTTAGTTTTGACGTTGGATTATTTGAAGACTGCATAAAATCAAGTGGATATTTCATTTGAGATAATAACTTCTCCCACTTCCCTTATCGAACGTTTGTTCGTATAATAGAAGGTGGGAGGTGAAGTTGATGCGTTCGATTCGATACTATGAAGGGCAGCGCTACTTTAATGTGAAGTCCTTTCTCAAGGAGAAAGGCTATAAAATCCAAACGGAATATCATCTTTTTAATGACCATATCCAAATCAAAGAGCGCTGGTGTGAGATATGGTCGCTTCACTTAGACTTGGGGGCGGAGAATTATTTGATCGTACGGCAAAAACAACCGCCTTATGCGGTCTATATTATTGATGTAGCGGGGACGATGATTACTTCGCAAGCGGTGAAGCAGTATATTGAGTCGGGGATTGTTCCAGAAGGTAGAGATTATCTTGAGGGGATTCCTCCAGAAGTGTACAATGGAGACAATCATTAGTATCAAGAGATTAGAAGAGGTGGAGCATGAGAAGACCTATTATTGGTATTACGATGGATGTGGGTGCGATGCAAGCGAGTGGGACTTATACGGGGCTCACGGTGCATTATGCACAAGCAGCCTTTGCGGAAGCCGTTGAAGCAGCGGGCGGGATACCGTACCTTATTCCTTTGAATGCCCAAGCTTATTTGAGTGAAGTGATCGAGTTAATCGACGGATTGATCTTAATCGGTGGCAGTGATGTGGGGCCGATCCATTATCAACAACAGCCGCGTGAGAAGTTAGGTCTGATCAAGCCGGATCGCGATTTGAACGATATTGCATTGTTTAAAGCAGCAGTAGCAGCGCAAATACCAGTATTAGGAGTCTGTCGGGGGATGCAACTGCTGAATGCGGTCTTAGGTGGTACGTTGCATCAAGATTTGTCAGAGAATCCGAACATCTCGATACAACATGATCAGAAGTCGGCGCCGAATGTTGTGACACATACGATTGAAGTAGAATCTCAAAGTTATTGGAGTCGTCTCGTGACCGACCAAAGTTATGTGAACTCGTATCATCATCAAGTGATTGATCAATTGGCTCCGGGCTTGAAAGCAACGGTATTTAGTCCAGATCAAGTGATTGAAGCAGTGGAGAGTGAAGAAGAGGTGCCGCTCATTCTAGGCGTACAATGGCATCCTGAGACACTCTATCAAGATGCTTCAGATCAGTTAGCGATATTTCAAGATTTGATTCAACGAGCGAATCATTATCGCCAATAACGAGAGGGGGATGGGTATGCAAGAAGCAGGCAATCAAACGTTCAAAGAAGCGATTCGCGCTTATGCGCACTCGATTGGCATTGATAAGATTGGCTTTACCCATGCAGAACCTTTTCTAGCGTTGGAACCGAAATTACGTAAACAACAAGCGCTTGGTCATCAATCTGGCTTTGAGCACCCGGTCATTGAGGAGCGTATCTATCCGGAGTTGACCTTACCGAAGGCGCAATCGTTCATTTCGATTGCGTTAGCCTATCCGAGTCGGCCGAAGCAACGGGTTGAGACGCGGAAAGGCGAACCGCGGGGAAGTTTCGCGCGAGCCTCTTGGGGAATTGACTATCATCATATTTTGCGAGAGAAGTTAGCGTTATTGGTATCCTATATCGAACAATCAGCGGAAGATTATGGCATCGAAGCGGGGCAGATGGTTTCGATGGTGGATACGGGAGAATTCTCGGATGTCTCAGTGGCTGCCCGTGCGGGGCTCGGGTTTATCGGGCGTAACGGCTTATTAATCTCACGTGAATTCGGCTCGTATATGTATTTGGGGGAGATTCTAACATCAATTACCTTTGAGCCCGATCCACTGGTAGATTATGATTGCGGCGATTGTGACCGTTGCATTCGAGGATGTCCAACACAAGCGTTGTTAGGGGATGGTAGTATGAATGCTAAGCGCTGTCTGTCGTATCAGACACAGACGAAGACGCTAATGCCTCGGGAATTTCGCAAGCCGATGGGACGGGTGATTTATGGGTGTGATATTTGTCAGATTATCTGTCCGTACAATCGTGGAATCGACGTTCATCATCATCCAGAGATGGAACCGGAAGGGGAAGTCGTCTTTCCAGAGTTAAAGCCAATGCTGAAGATGAGTAATCGTGAGTTCAAGGCGAAGTTTGGCCATCTGGCAGGGTCTTGGCGAGGTAAAAAACCACTGCAACGCAATGCCATTATTGCGTTGGCGAATTATCAAGAGATGACGGCAGTGCCCATCTTATTAGAGTTGATAGAAGAAGATCCACGACCGGAGATTCGTGCCACTGCTGCCTGGGCGCTTGGTGAGATGCCAGATCTAAAGGGAAATCAAGAAGTGATTCGATTGCTCAAACGGACTCGAGAACAAGAATCCGATTCGCTGATCCAAGCAGAATATGACGATGCGATTTACCAACTTGAAATGCATAGATAAAAATAGACCGTTCGTTCTGAGAGAAAGCTCAGGTCGAACGGTCTTTAAATTGTTGAGCATTCGTCGCTCAATAATCCATGATTATTTATGGTTAAACATCCCGGTAACACCACGGGTAATGGCACGTCCCATCTCGCGGCCAACTGCACTCATCATATTCTTCGTAAAGCGATCCATCGGTGAGTCGCTGTTACGACGGCGCTTCGGCTGAGCAGATTGCGTGACCGCTTCTTTCAATGTATCAAAGATTGAATCTTTTTGCGGTGTATCGAGCGGAACTTCGGAGACTTCGGCCGATTGACCAGCTTGAATTAAAGCTTCCTCCTGTTCTTTCACAAGTGCTTGCAGGACTTCATGGGCACTTTCACGGTTAATCATTTCACCGTATTTCTCCATTAAGTCAGATTGATTGATCACTTGTAATAGGCGGCTCGGCTCAATCGTTCCGATCTTACTCATCGGTGGATAAATAATTGCTTTCTCAACGGAAGTAGGTACCCCGTCCGAATCTAAGACAGAGACAACGGCTTCTCCGACTTGTAAGTCTTGGATAACGCGCGGTAAGTCCATTGAGTCGTCCTGACGGAACGTTTCGGCGACACTTTGAATTGTTCGGATTTCTTTTGGCGTATAGGCACGTAGACCGTGTTGGATCCGGTGTCCTAGTTGACTGCTGACCGAATCGGGTAGGTCGGTTGGGTTTTGGGTGACGAAGAAGACACCAACCCCTTTTGAACGAATCAAGCGAACGACTTGCTCAATTTTGTCAACTAATGCTTTCGGGGTATCTTTGAATAAAGAGTGTGCTTCATCAAAGAAGAATACCATTTTGGGTTTGTCTAAGTCGCCAACTTCAGGCAGCTGTTCAAATAATTCCGAGAGTAACGCGAGTAAGACTGTCGAATACAAGATTGGCTGGTTATAGAGCTTGATGGCGTTGAGAATATGAATATACCCACGCCCTTGCTCGTCGGTTGAGAAAAAGTCGTCCAACTCAATGGCAGGTTCGCGAAAGAATTGTTGGCCACCTTGATTTTCAAGCACTAAAATACTGCGTAAGATGACACCAATCGACGCTTTGGAGATATTGCCATAATGTCCGCTAAGCTCTTTGGCATGTTCGCCGACATAATTCAACATAGCGCGCAAGTCCATTAAGTCGATTAATAGAAGTCCTTGCTCATCAGCCACGCTAAAGACAATATTCAATATACCCGCTTGCGTCTCATTCAGGCCGAGCAGTCTAGCGAGTAAGACTGGGCCCATTTCTGATACAGTCATGCGCAACGGAATTCCCGACTCTCCACTAACATCCCATAGGTGGACTGGGAACCCTTGCGGCTCGTAGTCGTCATAGTGGGTAGCTTTGAGGCGGTCTTCAAGCCCTTCACCTGAATTCGCATCGACAATACTCATAATATCGCCTTTAATATCGGATAGAAATACTGGAATTCCGGCTTGGCTGAGTTGTTCGGCTAACACTTTTAAGGTGATGGTCTTACCCGTCCCGGTCGCACCGGCGATAATGCCGTGACGATTGAGCTTGTCGGTCTGTAACGCAATGGGGTGCGTACTGTAACCTAGCTTAATTTGCGCCATAAGTCATGACCTCCTTCTAATTAATTTAATGGTCTGATAAATCCGGATTAATAATGAGTAATTCTTTGGTAAAGTGATTTAACACTTCGCAACCATCTTCGGTAACAGCAACTAAGTCTTCAATTCGGACTCCAAAGTTATCTGGTAAATAAACACCGGGTTCAATCGAGAAGACTTGGTTGACTTGGCATGGTTCTTCATTGAATTTAGAGACATCACCCGCTTCATGTGCCTCTTGTCCGATAAAGTGTCCTAAGCGGTGAGTGAAGTATTTGCCGTAACCTGCGCAATCAATGTGGCGACGAGCGGTTTGGTCGATTTCGCAAAGCGGTACACCTGGCTTCACCGCTTCAATGGCTGCTTCATTCGCATGCTTCACCACGCGATAAACTTCTAGAGCTCTTGGGCGGGGCGTGCCAACACAGATGGTCCGTGTCATATCAGACGCGTATCCTTTATAGAGACCGCCGATATCAATAATCACCAGGTCACCTTGCTTTAAGGTTGCATCCCCATTGACGTGGTGCGGGTCTGATCCATTAGCGCCGTAGGCAATAATTGGTTCAAAAGAGACGCTCTCGTGACCTGTTTCAGCGTAGAGTTGCTTCGCATAATCGGCCATTTCGCGTTCACTTAATGGGTCTTCTTCTAATTTCTTAATGACTTGCGCCATGACTTGGTCGTTTAATCGTGAAGCTTCGCGCATAATCGCAAGTTCTTCTTCAGTCTTAATTGCACGTAAGCCGTCGATTAAGTCGGTACGATCTACCGGTTGTAGATTTGGTTTGGCTTGCATTAAGCGTAGTAAGAAATGACTAGGCCAATATTTATCGATACTTGTTACCCCATCAAGTAGATGTTCTGCCATCGCTTCAACCGCTGGTTCGCCGTCGTGATAGGTCACTACGTTGACACCTTCCAGATGTTGATAAGGAGGGAACAAGTCATTCAAAATCAATGTCAGTGGGCCTTCCACCGGCACGATCAGTGCTAAGAGACGTTCGCCGGGGTCCGTATAGTATCCGGTTAAGTAGCGAATACTGTAAGGGTCCGACACAATCATGTTCGCAACATTTGCTGCTTGCATCGCTTCGGTCAATCGTTTCAAATTCATTTGATATTCTCCTTCTCAAGTTGGATTCACTTTCTATATCTATCTATAGTATAATGAATAAGCAATCTGATTACTATTTAAATTGTTGATTTTTTACTTTGTCAATCTAAAGGAGCTTCACTATTGAGAAGATTATCGTTAGAGACTCGGCGTCAAATCATCCGTGTTACGACCATTCTAGGAGTGATTTTGACCATCGTAGGGTCTATTTATATTAGCCGCTCTCCAATGTTTAAACCTGGAGGGGAATTTGAGGCACTCTTACGCCGGATGGGTGTTTTTGCACCGGTTTTATTTATCTTAGTTCAAACAAGTCAAATTATTTATCCGATTATTCCGCTCGGATTAACCAATGTGATTGGGGATTTAATTTTCGGGCATTTGGGAGGTTTTTTATTAAATGCGACTGGGATGATTATCGGATCAGGGATTAACTTCCATCTTGGGCGCAAATACGGCGAAGCCTTTGTGCGCGCCTTTGTGTCGGATTCGGATTTCAACCGGTATATTCAGAAGATGAATGAAGGGGAAGGGTATCGCCGTCTATTAAAAATTGGTTTTATTGCACCACTGTTCCCGGATGATATCTTTTGTATGATTTCGGGGATGTCTGATATGACGTTTAAAGAATTTATGGGTTACGTGATCAAGTATCGTCCAGCTTCGATGTTCTTGTATACATATATTGTTTCGAATGTGATTCAATTTATTTATCAATACATTCACCGTTAAGGGGTGCTCGGATGGAAAAATTATTTATTAAATTAATTCATGGCTATCAACGCTATATTTCCCCAGGGTTACCGCCAAGTTGCCGTTATCATCCGAGTTGTTCGAACTATATGATTCAAGCAATTCAAAGACATGGCATGTTCAAAGGAGTGGTCATGGGGACGGCTCGAATTATTCGGTGCAATCCATTTGTCAAAGGGGGCATCGATTATGTCCCCGATTACTTTACGATCCATCGGAATCCACTCTCACCGGAAGAACAACATGAAGTTGAATTGGCTAGGATGATGAACCAAAAATTGTGATATAATATGGAGAACGAACTGAGAAGAAAGTGGGTGTGATTGTGCAAGAATTTATTTCGCAATATATAACGGACCAACCACTCATCCGTCTATTAGATATTTTAGTGGTTTGGTATTTAATTTATTTGCTCCTGATGAATGCTCGCGGCAGCCAAATTATGAACTTACTTAAAGGGGTCGGCATTATTATTACCGCGAAGTTCATTACGGGACTGATAGGTCTACATACGGTCGACTGGCTTATAGGACAAGTACTGTCATGGGGGGTTGTCGCTTTAATTATTTTATTCCAACCCGAACTGCGTCGCGCGCTTGAAGTGATCGGACGGGACTTATTCCGCAATAAGCGCTATACCAAAAATGCCAGCGTCAAGATGATTGAAGAGCTAGAAAAGTCTCTATATTATATGTCGCGCCGGAAGATTGGGGCGCTGATTTCAATTGAAGGAACGGACTCGCTAGAAGAGTATGTTGCGACAGGCATTCCATTGAAAGCAGAGACGAGTAACCAGTTGTTGATTAATATCTTTATTCCAAATACTCCACTTCATGACGGGGCTGTAATTATTAAAGATTTCAAAATTATGGCAGCGTCTTGTTACTTGCCACTCTCAAATAGCACCCATATTCCGAAAGAATTAGGGACACGTCACCGTGCAGCAATCGGCTTAAGTGAATTAACCGATGCGGTAACCTTAATTGTTTCTGAAGAGACGGGCGATATTAGTATCGCAGTAGGTGATGAATTATATCGAGGAATTCAAGGGGAAGAATTAACAGACTTATTGATGAAATATTTATATACTAACGATGAAGAAGCACAGGAAACCTTATGGAATCAAATTATTAGCTTCCTAACTGTTCCGATGAAAGGAGGCAATCGAAATGATTGATAAATTTTTAAAAGACCGACGAGGGGCCGCGGGTGTCTCCTTAATCATTGCGATTTTCCTCTATTTATTTGTAGCTTCGGAGAACAACGCTTTGCGTTTCCAACGAGCAGCGAACCAACAATTTGCGAGTGTCAATGTGACTGAGACACTCTCCAATGTTCCGGTTGCGGTCGGTGAAATCGATGAAGGGCAATTTATTAGTGGCTTACCAGAATCTGTTCAAGTCCGACTAACTGGACCACGGAACGTGATTAATCAAGTTATTGATGGCAATCTAATTGTTATGACTGAAGATCTTAAGGGGAAATCCCCGGGGAACCAATATATTCGTCTTGTATTACCGGATTTACCTTCTTCCGTTGATTACCAGATCACACCGTCACAGCGTTATGTAAAAATTTCGACGATTAAATCTCAATCTTTAACGGTAGGTTATGAATTAGATCCAGAGCTGGTAGCAAATGGACTTGAAGTTAAACAAGTGACTCTCGCTCCGAAACAAGTGACTTTAACCGGGGACGAAGATGTTATTAATCAGATCAGCCGAGCGTACATTTATATTACGCGCTCTGAGCGCATGAGTGAGTCTTTTACAGATAAGTATCAGATTCGGGTGGTGAATCAGCAAGGCGAAGTGTTAGACGTCAATGCAGACATTACAGAAGTAGAAGCCCAGGTGGAGATTGGTCGACCAAGTAAGAAAGTTGATTTAACGGTGGTACCATTTGGTGAGAATCCAAATCGTTATCGGTATACGTATCAACTGCAAGAACCGAGTCAAGTAGAAATTGTCGGTAATCGTGCCTCGTTAGATATTATTGATCAACTCGACTTAGTCGTCGATGTCACAGGTATTACGCAAAGTGGTGACGTGGACGCAGAAATCCAATTGCCACGTGGCGTGGAATTAGTTGAGGACCTCAATCCTACGATTCACGTCGAAGTAGAACCAATTAGTGAATAGTACTTTAAGAGATGAACATAAAAGGAGAAACAACATGGGTAAATATTTTGGAACAGATGGTGTCAGAGGAGTAGCTAACACCGAGCTCACACCGGAACTAGCATTCAAGCTTGGGCGCGCAGGAGGGTATGTATTAATCCAACATACGAGTGAAGAAGAGTTGGCTGACCATGCACCACGCGTTGTTGTGGGAAGAGACACACGTATTTCAAGTCAGATGCTTGAAGCGGCGTTGACAGCAGGGTTATTATCCGTTGGAATTGAAGTGATGCATTGTGGTGTTATTCCAACACCGGGGATTGCTTTTTTAACGACAGATTTAGGCGCCTCAGCGGGCGTAATGATTAGTGCATCGCACAACCCAGCTCAAGATAATGGCATCAAATTCTTTGGCCGAGATGGCTTTAAATTATCTGATGATCAAGAATTAGAGATTGAAGCTTTGCTCGATACTGAAGAAGATACCTTGCCGCGCCCAACTGCCGCAGGATTAGGAACGATCGATGATTATCCAGAAGGCAGTGGTCGTTACGTAAGACATCTACAATCTACCGTACCGGGTGACCTGGCTGGATTGAAAGTTTGTCTCGATGCTGCCAATGGAGCAACCTCTCCGGTGGTTAATCAATTATTTGCGGATTTGGAGACAGACTTCCTTACAATGGGTGACCGTCCTGATGGCTTAAATATCAATGACAAAGTGGGGTCAACGCATCCTGAAGCCTTAAAAGCGATGGTCTTAGAGAAGGAAGCAGATGTTGGTTTAGCTTTCGATGGAGACGGAGATCGAGTGATTGCGGTAGACGAACAGGGCCAAATTGTGGACGGCGATGCAATCATGTTTATTTTAGCGAAGTATCTAAAGGAGCACGGTCGATTAAATGAAGATACCGTCGTATCTACCGTGATGAGTAATATCGGTTTCCATAAAGCGTTAGAAGCTGAAGAGATGACCGCTGTAGAAACTCAAGTAGGGGATCGCTATGTAGTGGAAGCAATGCGCGAAGGTGGTTATAACCTCGGGGGTGAGCAATCCGGGCACGTTATTTTAATGGATTACAACACAACTGGAGATGGTCTTTTAACAGGCATTCAATTATTAAGTGTCATGCGTGATACTGGGCGTAAGTTATCAGAACTAGCCGCTGAAGTTACGATTTATCCTCAAAAGCTCGTCAATATTGCGGTGCATGATAAGCGAACTGTAATGGATCAACCGGAAGTGCAAGAAATTATTCGCCAAAAAGAACAACAACTTCAAGGGCAAGGCAGAATCTTAGTCCGCCCAAGCGGTACGGAACCGATCGTTCGCGTGATGGCTGAAGCGCCAACCGATGAACAAGTCGATGACGTTGTCGATAAAATCGCAGATGTCATTCGTCAGACATGTGGCTTAGAAGAATAAGAAAATAATAAATTTAACAAAAATATTAAGCTGGGAAGGATGCTCGAAAAGGGCTTGCTTTCCAGCTTTTTGAGTGGAAACTCTTCCAAAAAATAGCGATTTTTGGAAATATTTTTCATGAATTATTATCAAATGTTAGAACTCTAACATTTGATAACGATTACATGTGGCATACTGTAGTCAAGGTTATGGAAGAGAGGTTCGACTTATGAAGGAGCGTCAAGTTGCGATCATTTCTAACAATCGATTAATTCAAGATCGTTTTGAAAACGTTATTAGTATTGATGGCGACTTTCGGGATGTATTACTTAAGGTGAGAGATTATATTCACCTTAATTACCGGCCGGTTACGCATCCCCTTCCTTCTTCGAGTCGAATGTTTCTTTCACCGATACGTACAATTATTTTAACAAAAGGAATGCTTAGCGATTCAATTGAAGTAATTGAAAGTTCAATCCAAAAGTATGACACTACACTTGGAGAGCGTCAGCCGGATTGGGCGCATCGTGAAGATTATGAGTTGATCGATGCCGAACTCTTCCAATCTTCTCTTGCTGAGATAGGTTATCTCTTTAGTTAAGGTGATGTACAAGAAGTAACTGTTGATTACATGTCTTAAAATAATAAAAATACGGAGGTTTGCAACAATGGCTGAAAACAAAGATTACAAATTCGTAGATGAGTATGGTTTTAATGAAGAAGCACTTAAAGAAGCATTTGCTGAAGCGCGTCGTATTTATAAAGAGCGTGGATTCATGCGTGAGATGGGTGTAGGTAAAGCACCTGCAATTACAACAGTTGACATGGCTAAAGCATGGATGTCTGAAGGACACCCATTCACATGTAACCATGCGGAAGAAGTATGTGCGAATGCACTGAAAGTTCTTAACGCAGCTCGTAAATCAGGAGTGCCAATTTTCCATACAACGACAGGTTATGTAGGAACTGAACAATGGGATCTTCCTCGTTGGGATGAGAAAATTCCTATGCACTCATTAGACATCAACTCTCACTGGATGGAAATCGATCCGAAATTAGAACCAAGACCAGAAGAGCCAGTGATCCACAAAAAGTTTGCATCTAACTTCTTTGGTACTCACTTAGCATCAACCTTAACTTACTTAGGTGTTGATACGGTAATCGTTATGGGTGCTACAGCTTGTGCATGTGTACGCCATACTGCGATGGATTCTACAGGATATGGATTCAAGACATTAATTCCTGAAGGAACAATTGGAGACCGTGTACCAGGTGTTATCGAGTGGAACTTATTCGATATCGAAGCTAAATTCGGTGACGTATGGCCAGTAGACAAAGTGGTTGAATACTTAGAAGGTATCGACCCATCTGTATACCGCCGTCCAGAGCGTCGTGACGAAGAAAAAGTTAAAGCTGTTGACGCATAGTTAAGCCGTATTACCAATCGGTAATCAATGCTAAGGAGTGAAATAATGGGATTATTAATTAAAAATGGCCGAATCGTTACTCCTACGTCAGAATATATTGCAGATATCTTAGTTGAAAATGAAAAAATTGAGTTAGTCGGTGAAAATATCCCAGAAGATGGTCATGAAGTTGTCGATGCCTCCGGGAAATATGTATTTCCTGGAGGGGTTGATAACCATGTTCATATGGGACCATTTGATACCTATGGCTTTGAGACATCCCATGCTGCACTAGTAGGGGGGACTACGACATTAGTTGACTTTGCCCCTCAAGACAAGGGCAAGGGTGTTATCGAGTCGATGCATCGTCACAAAGACGAAAAAGCAGATGGGATTGCATCAGTAGACTATTCTTTCCATGGAATGGTAATGGATACTTCTGAAGCTGTTTTAGATGAAATACCAAAAATGGTAGAAAATGGCATTGTCAACTTGAAATTTTTCATGGCATACAACGGAACACCTTTCCACGTTGAAGATGACTTAATCTTCAAGGCGATGCAGCTCTGTAGAGATCATGGGATTACTGTGATGACTCACTGTGAAAATGGCGACATGATTGAAGTGTTGGTCGACGAATTACATGCAATGGGGCAAAAAGCACCAATTAACCATTCATACTCTCGTCCACCGCTAGTTGAAGATGAAGCGACACAACGCGCGATTTATTTAGCAGAGATGGCAGATTGTCCTCTGTTCGTCGTTCATGTTACTTCTAAAGGGGCGCTGAAGAACTTAGTCAGGGCAGCTCGCGAAGGTAAAGATGTTTATGGAGAAACGTGTGCGCATTATTTAACATTAGATGAATCATTCTTCTTGAAAGATAATTTTGAAGGAGCCAAATATGTTTGTGCGCCTGCTTTAAGAACGAAAGACCACTTAGAAGCTTTATGGAAAGCGGTGAAAAATGACGAGCTTAAAGCGATTTCGTCAGACCATGCCGCAGTCGTAGGTGGTTTTGAAGCGAAGAAAAAGGGTATCGATGATTTTGCGAAGATTCCTAACGGAGCACCAGGTATGCAAGATCGACTTCATATGATCTGGACTCAAGGTGTTGAGAAAGGCAAAATTACGCCTCAAGACTTTGTGCGCTTATGTATGGAGAACCCAGCTAAAATTTGTGGAATTTACCCTCAAAAAGGAGCGATTTTACCGGGATCTGATGCAGATATCTTAATTTGGGACCCTGAGTATGAAGGCGTTATTACTCACGCGAATAGCTATGAAGGAACCGACTACGCATTGTATGAAGGTTTCGAACAAAAAGGTCGTGCAGATAAAGTATATCTTCGCGGAAACCTTGTTGCTGAAAAAGGTGAGTTCGTAGGTGAAAAAGGTACAGGTAAATATATCGAACCTAAACCATACGCTTTATGTTATCAAAATTATAAACCTAAAGAAGATAAAAGAATTAGAGCATAGTGCTCAATTCAAGCATACAGAAAAGAAGGGGGATTGTTTCGGCAATTCCTCTTTTATAATCAGAAAAATTGAAGAGGTGATAAGATGAAGTTAGAGCTACAAGAAATTGTAATTAATGATGTAAAATTTGGTGATCAAACAGCAGTACAAGACCAAACATTAATCATTAATCAAACAGAAATGGCGGAGTATTTAGCAAAAATAGATTATGTTAAAGAAGTCACCATTGATCTGGCTCGTCCAGGCGAACGTGTTCGGATTATTCCGGTAAAAGACTGTATTGAGCCACGCTATCGTGTCGATGGCGAATCGTCATTCCCAGGTGTGACTGGTCCTGCAGAACAAACAGGTGACGGCGTCACGAAAGTGATGAAAAATGTAGCGGTCGTAACTGTAGGGGACATTGTTGGTTTCCAAGAAGGGATTATCGATATGTGGGGCGAAGGGGCCAAATGGACACCATTTTCTAAAACATTGAATGTGGTTGTTGATATCGTACCTGAAGAGGGCATCGAGCCACATGTTCATGAGGAAACGTGTCGAATCGTGGGACTCAAGGCCAGTGAATATTTAGGTCGAGTGGTAAAAGAACATGAACCGGACCATGTTAAAGTCTATGAAGTCGAAGACCTTGTAACAGGATTAGATAAACATAAAGGACTACCACGCGTAGCTTATGTGCAAATGATGATCGCTCAAGGCTTACTTCATGATGGGTACGTCTATGGTGTCGACATTAAGAATTCATTGCCAACCTTACTGAATCCTCTGGAAGAAATTGATGGGGCAGTGATTTCTGGGAACTGTGTGGCGGCTTGTGATAAGATCACAACTTACCAACATCAAAATAATGCGGTCGTAAAAGAGTTGCTCGAACTTCATGGCAAAGAGCTTAACTTCGTTGGACTCATTGTGGTGCCAGAGTTGACTACCCTTGACGGGAAATATCGTACGCGAGACTTTACGGTGAAGTTATGTAAGATGCTTGAAGTAGATGGGGTTATTATCTCTGAAGAAGGCTATGGAAACCCAGACTCAGACTTAGTCATGATTTGTGAAGGTGTTGAACAAGCTGGCATTAAGTCCGTATTAATTACCGACGAATGTTCAGGTTGGGATGGCGATTCACAACCATTAACAGATACGAAAGAAGAAGCTGTCGCTGTTATTTCAACAGGAAACGTTTCTCACTTAGTACATCTTGAAGCAGCTGAAAGAGTCTTAGGTGATGAGAAGGCTGTAGCGAACTTAGCCGGAGGTTGGGAAGGTAGCTTGGCAGAAGATGGTACGATGACCGTTGAGCTAAACGCCGTCATCGGAGCCACGTCTGAAATAGGTTATCATAACTTAACCGTAGAAGAAGTGTAAGGAGGTGTCACATGAAAAAAGTACTATACTATGTTAACCAGTTCTTTGGACAAATCGGGGGTGAAGATCAAGCCCATATCGAACCACGACTTGTAGAAGGAACCGTGGGTCCTTCAATGGCCTTCTCGAATATGTTAGAAGGTGCGGAAGTCACGCACACGATTATTTGTGGGGATAACTACTTTAATGAACATAAAGAAGACGCTATGAAGTTTGTGCAAGATGCATTTGAGGAGGTTCAACCTGATCTAGTCGTTGCAGGCCCTGCATTCAATGCGGGACGTTACGGTATGGCGGTTGCAGGGGTAGCTGAAGCGCTTAAAGGTAAAGTGCCGATTTTGACATCCATGTATGAGGAAAACCCTGGGGTTGACGCGTGTCGTTCCATTGCATATATTGTTCCAACTGGAGAGTCCGCAGCAGCGATGCGAAAAACATTGCCTGCTTTAGCCGAATTGGCGAACAAAATTTTAGCAGGTAAAGCGGTCAAAGCCAAGGAAGATGGCTATATGCTTCAAGGACGCC
This sequence comes from Falseniella ignava, assembly GCF_002847645.1. Lineage (NCBI taxonomy): Bacteria > Bacillati > Bacillota > Bacilli > Lactobacillales > Aerococcaceae > Falseniella > Falseniella ignava. The sequence goes on along the minus strand of NZ_PKHE01000005.1, from coordinate 32,579 downwards.
GCTTGACAATTCATGCGGAAGATATTGGGGCTCGACGCGCAGTCAATATGTTGGTAAAACGTTTCAAAGGAGAAGAATTTGAGACAGAATTACCAATGCCCGAATTTGATTATGTGGATCCGGCAGCACCGATCGCTGATCTATCGAAGGCCACGATTGCACTTGTAACGACCGGGGGGATGGTTCCGAATGGAAACCCTGATCACTTACAATCTGCTTCAGCCCAGAAATGGGTAAAATATGATGTTTCAAGCTTAGATGAACTGAAAGGTGTCTATCAAACTGTTCACGGTGGGTTTGACCCGGTCTATGCTAATGAACGTGCCGACCGTGTGGCGCCACTTGATGAATTGAAGCGCCTCGAAAAAGAAGGCAAGATTGGTAAAGTGTTTGAATACTTCTATTCAACAACGGGAACTGGGACATCGGTTGCGAACTCTGAAAAATTTGGTCAAGAGATTGGGAAGGAATTGAAAGAATCCGGAGTTGATGGCGTGATTCTAACTTCCACTTGAGGGACCTGTACACGTTGCGGAGCAACGATGGTAAAAGAAATCGAGCGGTACGGGTTACCGATCGTCCATATGGCAACGATTACTACTATTTCAGAATCAGTTGGAGCTAACCGAATTGTTCCAACGGTAGCAATACCTTACCCGGTGGGTAATCCTGAATTAGGCACGAATGAAGACCGTCAGGTGCGCGATGAGCTCGTTGAACGAGCAGTAGAATCATTGGCCACTGCAGTTGAAAAACCTACGGTTTTCCAAAAAGCGAGCCATTAATTTATTTGATTTTCGACCTCTTAAATGCGGTGCATTTGAGAGGTTTTTTGTATAGAAAAATTATTTGATTGATGAAAACGTTTTTGATATATTGTAAAGTATAAAATAAATATTATGAAAGGCAGGAGTACTAGAATGTATAAAGAACTACTTGATTTTCATATATTTGAAGGCATCTCTGAACAATCGAAAGAGAGAATCATGAAAATTCCGATTCTTTATAAAGAATATGAAGCGGAAGAAATAGTTTCTTTTTTTGGAGAAGAGCTTAAATATATTCATTTTATTTTAAAAGGTACTTTAAAAACAACAGAGTATTCCATTCAAGGAAGAGAAATCGTCTCGTCATATTATCCTAAACGAAGTATCTTCCCATTTTACTTACTTTATTCTGGTGCTCAAACTCAGCCTTACAATATCACTTGCTTTAAAGATGCTCAGGTCATCCATGTCCCTGCAACATGACTCGACAAAGTGATCCGGGACGATCCACAACTTATGTTGAATATCATAAAATTCATCTCAGAATACTGTTATTATAACAAACGAGTAATTCGAACTACGATATATTCAAAGGTAATTGAACGTCTTGCCTTTTGGTTACTCACTTCTAATGAAATAGCCCCGAACAAGATTCTTATGCCGGGAACGCAGGCCGTGTTTGCGGATATACTTCAAACATCCCGCTCGACATTGAATCAAGAGTTACAAAAATTAAAAGAGGCAGGTGCTATTTCAGTTAAAGGCTCCTATATTTCAATCCATAATCGAGAATATTTAGAAAAGATCATTGGAGACGCTTAGTACAAGCAACAATCAAAAACTGTCAAATATTAAAACCTAGCAACTTGACTATACAAGCTGCTAGGTTTTTGTGTGTCTTCGTATTACTAAGAGGTTAGCTGTTTTTCTTACGGTGACGCTCACCGAAGCCTAATAAGCTATAGCGTTTACGGTATTCCGTAGGGGTACAATGATTGGCTTCTTTAAAGGTCTTAGTAAAGTGAGAAGGTGAGTGGAATCCAACCATATCTGAAATATCTGAAACTTTAGTATCGGTCTGTGATAAGAGGCGTTCGCCTTCTTGAAGTCGTACATGAATTAAATAATCAATGGGTGAAAGACCTGTCTTCTGTTTGAACAATCGGATTAAGTAGTACTTATTAATACCGACTAATTCTGAAAGTTGAGACAGCGTGATTTTGTGCATGTAGTTTTCACTAATAAAATCAAGCAATTTATCGATATCATCGTGCTTTATCTTAATGCTGGCATCTTTAATCGATAAGCTATCATTGCGTAAGATATGAACGAGCATTGATTCAGTTATTTTTCGTAAAATCATATCCGTTCCGCGGAATGGATTGGCTTGTTCGAGTACTGCCAATTCGAGGTAATCACGAATAAGTCCTGACTCATCTATAGAGGTAAAGACGGCTTGTTTTGAGTTAATATCATTGCTAGAAGTAAATAAAATTCCCTGAAGGGTAATCATCGTGCAATCAATATTCCGAATAGCTTTGAGATAAACTTCTGTTTGCGGGTTGACAATTAATATTCCACGTTTAGCTAAATCCCCGCTCAACCCACTATCTTCGTAGCTCGCTGCTCCTTTGTTGATATAGCAGATAATCACATTGTCGTCCGAGTAAATTCGTTCGACATCTCCTACCGAGATAGCGGTATGCTCAACCGACTGTAAATTAATCGATGATGAACTAATGTTAGAGATATACATCGATTCGCTCCTTTCTATATATTATATTCGTTTCATTTAAACTATATATCCATAATATAATGATATTATAAAAATGAACCTCTATCAACAAATTTTTTCAAAAAATATAAAAATTTTTTATCGCAAATTTATTTTGTTTCGCTTGCGATACTCCGTTGGTGTTAAGTGGTAAGTCCGCTTAAAGTAAGTTGCAAAGTAACTTTTTGAACGAAAGCCGGATTCGTCTGCAATTTGTTGGATAGAAAGACATGAATTTTGGAGAAGATCACAAGCATGTTCAAGACGTAATTGAATCCAATATTCTTGGGGAGAGCAACCTGTTTCAGCCTTAAATTGTGTCGAAAGAAACCAAGAGCTTCGCTGTATATGATTCGCAACTTCTTGAATCGAAAGATCTGTCCGAAAATGATGATGAATATATAGGGTAGCTTGGTGGATTAATGGGGATAAAGAGGGAAGATTAGGTTCTGAGTCATGAGTCCAATAACTAAGTAAGTGGTTGAAGACCATCGTTTGAAGTGTTTCACTATTAGGAATATGTCTCAGATGATTGAGCGACTCGATTGATTTATGTAGAAGCATATCAAGACCTTGAGAATGTTGAGAAGGGAGTATGGTAACGAAAGAAGTGTCAAAGGCTAGCATCGGTTGCGTCGGTGATTGGAGTTCGAAAGTCCAAATAACGTAGTTTAGTGGAGAATTCAGAGTAGTTTGTAATTTGTACCGCTGGTGCGGATTTATCCAGAAGGCTTGGGAATGGATGACTTGAGTGGATTGATTGATCGTGTTGAGTAATCCAGAACCTCGAAGAATATAAAGTAATTGGTATTCCCTCGATTGAATCCACCGTGTCTGGCAGTCATCCGGGAGATGAAACTCACGGTGGCTCATTTTGAGAACCGACAGATCTGTGGCTGCAGTACGGTTGGCACTGCAGCCATTGATCTGATGTATGTTAATTAACTCGCTCATAGTGTTCTGGTTCAAGTTGGCTGGCAGCGGCTTCATCTAAGAGAATGTAACAATCTGGGTGGTTTTGTAAGATACTGGCGGGAACCGCTTCGCTGATAGGTCCTTCAACGGTATCGTGGATGGCCTGCGCTTTATTTTCGCCAAATGCCAGTAAAATAATCTTTTTCGCACCCATAATGGATTGGATTCCCATCGAGTAAGCTTGTTTAGGGACATCTTCCATCCGTTCGAAGAAGCGTTGGTTGGCTTGAATGGTTGATTCGGTCAGGTCAACTAAGCTTGTTTTCGAATTAAAGGATGTCCCAGGTTCGTTAAAGCCAATATGCGCATTTTGTCCGATTCCTAAAATTTGCAGATCAATCGGATTGTCTTCAATTAGCTGGTCATATCGAGCTGTTTCTTGAAGCGGATCGGTATTTGTCCCGTCGGGTAAGTAATGATGTGCAAAGGGTTTTGCATGAAAGAGTTGTTCATTCATATAGTAAGCGTAGCTTTGAGGGTGATCGGCGCTCAGCCCGTAATATTCATCCAAGTTGATCGATGTTGCCTGAGTAAAGTCCAAGTCAGACTCACGTAGCAGTTGATACAGTGGCTCGGGTGTCGAACCAGTCGCTAGACCAAAGGTTGTGGCCCCGTCTTTTAAGGCTTGCTCAAACTGATTGTAAGCATATTGCGCAGCAGATTGAGCGTTATCGAATACGATGACTTTCATAAAATACCTCCTATAGTAATTCGCTGTAGTTATATCATAACGCGAAAAAAAGCGAGCGACAATTATTTTTTTATGACGGTGTTGTCTTTGTGAAGTAACTTTTGTTGATATTATATTAGTATCGTAAGACAAAACGATTAAATCACTATCCAAACTCGGGAAATATGGTAAAATAAGACTACATATAATCCAATAAATTAAAGGAGGTGGGCTTAAAATGTTCAAGGATAGAAAATTTCACAAAGTCGTTAAGCCGTTCGTTCTATTGATGGCGATCATATGTGGTCTGAATGCTGTTGATATCAATCGAGCGACTGGCGCGAGTGTGTTAACGAAGCGACCGTTGATTTTGCAGGCATTGACAAGTACTACCCAAGAAACAACGACCAAGTCTGATGAAACGACTGAAGAATCAGTAAAAGAAGAGGAGGAAGGGTCAGAAGAGTCAACGTCTTCCGAAGAACCCTCGACGGAACTCCCCCCACCACCCGATCCACCTCAAACACAACCAGATTCTACTACGACGACAACAACTGTAGAAGAGATTGTTACTGAGAGTACGGAAGAAACAAGCGAGACAACAGAAGTTCAAACAACCGAAGAAGAGACGGAGACTATGACGAAGGAAGCCGATAAAGTAAAAAAATCAGCGCCGGTTAATCGAGTACCATCGAGCCGTCCGACCATTTCAATGGTTGCGAAGAAAGTACCATCGAGTTTAACGGATTTGCAACGATTTTGTCATTACACTCAATTAGCGCTATTAAGTCAGCAAGAGGTGATGAAGTTAAGTACACCGGCTTATATTCCACCGATTGTCGGAACACTGATTAATGAGGGGTTAAATTGGCTTGCCACAAATGAAATTTATTTCTCAACGAACGATTAGGAATTAGCGATTGGATTCGCCTTAAGCGTTCGTTTTTTTGATGCGGTATGATAGAATATGGGTACGAATCAATCAAGGAGGACCTATGACAATACGAGCGATTATCTTCGATAAAGATGGCACACTGATCTCGGCCACACAGGCCTGGTCGATTCCTTCAATCCAAGCGACAGACTATTTGTTAAATCAATCGGACCTTGCGGAAGCGAAGCAGCAAGAGATTGCGAAGTTAGCAGGGATCGAACACGATCAATTGCAACCGAATTCGCTTTTTTTAGCAGGGAGTATTCGCGATCAGGCGCAGTTCTTCGCTGAATATGTCCCACTGGATTGTCAAGAAATCGAGCAAATTCTCGTAGATTACTACTATCAGTTTCAACAACAAGAATTAAGCGATGCATTAATTGAGCCGGGAGTGATAGAGTTATTGCAAACACTCGCACCGCATTATCATATTGGTTTAATTACGAATGACCATTATCTACTAACCCATCATATGTTAGAGGAACTGAAGTTACTTGATTATTTCGATTTTATTGGCTGTGCGGATCAATACGGTCCCAAGCCGAATCCTCAGGCATTGCATGAATTTTCCCGGCGTTTTGACATTGGGTTACATGAAATGGTCTATGTTGGGGATTCTCAATTAGATATGGCCTATGGTAAGTGGACGCGCGCTTCGATTGCGTACGATCCCACAGGGCAAGCGGATTATTTAAGTGATGCTGATTACCAATTACGTCATTTTAGTGAATTACCCTTAGTCATTGATGCAATCGATGAAGAAGATCGGAGGAAATAATATGAATAAAACAATCAAAAAATGGCTAACATGCTTGACGGTGCTAGCGCTCCTTCCCGTTACAAGTATTAAAGCCGATAATTTAACGCCAATTAAACGAATTGAGTGGAAAGGGTCGAATTCGGAAGCGTCCACAGAGGAACCGTCAACGGATTCGGAAGAGACGATGGAAGCGGAGGAATCTCCTGAAGGTGAACAAGAAAGAACAGATTCAGCTGAGGAATTATCGACCGACCAAATTAGTCATGAGAGTCCTTTAGAATTTGTTAAAACATTAAGTCGCGTGAAGCAACGTAGTTTGGAGTATGTTTCATTTGCTAAGGGTGAAGAGACGATGAGCCTCTTATCACATACGTTACATAAAGATGGTGACCGTTACTTTATTGCGCAAGTCTATCCGCCATTCTTACCTTATACTCAATATGTTGAAAGTGATCGTCAATCGATTCAACAAGCGTACCTGTCAATTGATGAGTTAAAAGCTTATGCAGCCGACGCATTGGAACAACAGCCTCAAATTTATCAAGAGAGTCCGGTCGCGCAACTTCACGACTTCTTCCAGCGGAACGAAGCAGCACCTGACTTAAGTGATAAGTGTTTGGTCATCGATCCACAAAATAGCCGACTCGGTCCAATTGTAATGGATATGTTCACGATTGAGACCTTCCTGATGGATGTGATCGAAGAGTGGTTAGGCTATGATTCTGTCAATGAGGCTTTTATGGAGACGGAATTAGGGATCCAAGTTGATATTCATGGAGCGAACGGTGAATTGTTCAACCAAATTGCACAAGAACGTATGAGTAATTACCCAGGCATCGAGTCCTTTATGGAACAATTCAGCCAAGGTATCGCTGGTACTTTAATGATTAACTATGATAAAAATCTCCTCGGATTAGGATTGATTGCAGAAGCTACGGATGAATTGGTGACGGGTTCTGAAATATACCTTGAAGCATCTGAAGATGCGCTCCCACCTTTTGCAGCCGATCAATTAATTACAACTGACCAATTCAATGAGCTGGTAGGTTTTGATGTCTTAAAAGAATTGAATGAATTCGAAGCGAGCTTAACCGCCGATCAATTTGTGCCAGTAGAGGAGAGTGGTGAATAATGAAATTAGGATCTATGAAAGCCCCTTGGGGGGACCAAGTTAAAGGTAGTTGGTGGAAAGCTTTATTAATTGTCATCGTCTATTTTGTTTTGCGCGTGATGTTTGAATCTTGGATGTATGCTCAAGGTGCCTTAAAAGTTACTGCAGAACCGACACTCGATATGTTACAAGACCCCGAATTTTTGGGTCAAGTCTTCCAAGTGACTCAAGTGGAAAGTGTTGTCGGGGGCATTCTTTTAACATTATTCGTGATTGGTGTCAGTTATAAAGTTGGCTTCCGTTTCTTCCAATTTAAGACAATGAATTGGAAAAATATCTTTCAAGCTTTAGGGATTTATCTAGGATTTTTTGCACTTCAAATCGCATGGGGTGCACTAGTGACCCAAGTTGCCCCAGAATATACCCAACCTGATAATCAAACGCTTGTCCAAGAGATGGTCGGTAATATGAACTTAATTTATGCCTTTATTACGGTCGTAATTATTGCCCCTATCGTCGAAGAATATTTATTGCGTGGGTTGATTATGAAGTATATCTTCACCTATACACCTGTGTTGGGCTTTATTGTCTCTTCAATTATTTTTGCCCTATTACATTCACCCGCTAACTGGATTGATTTTACGACCTACTTTATTCTTTCTGCTTGTTTAGCTGGAGTGTACTGGTATTCACGTCGATTAGAATATTCTATCTTTTTACATATGGTACAAAACTTGATTGGATTCTTAACGATTATTTCCATGAGTTAGTGAGTTAGTGCTTCAAGTTTTTTAAAATGAAAGGGGGAGTTCGATGTTTAAAGCAGATAAAGCACCGATGATTCGTGCTGGTATCTTAGGTATATTATTTGTGTTACAAATCATCTGGTTTATTATGATTGCAACTTCTGTTATCGAATATTTCTCCTTACTTTCGATGTTATTGCAACTAACTTCGATTTTTGTCACGTTATATTTAATTGTTAAGGATGAAAATCCTGCTTATAAGGTAACTTGGATTGCCGTATTGTTTATTGTGCCATTGTTTGGGACCGTCTTATATTTGTTAATCGGTAATAAACGTCCCGCCCGATGGATTCGTCGCCGAATCGAATATCAAGAACAACATCACATGCACGGTCTAGCCGAAGTTCCTGATATTAATGGCGTCCTTAAGCATAAAGATCCACTCTTAGCCGGGATCAGTCACTATGTCCGTCAAGTGTCGAATATGCCACTCTACCCGCTCACTGATGTCAAATATTATCCGGTCGGCGAAGCGGTGATGGAGGATTTATTAAGAGATTTAAATGAAGCGAAAGAAACGATTTTTATTGAGTTCTTTATTGTTTCTCATGGGAAAATGTTCGATCAAATCTTTGAAATATTGATTCGTAAGGCGCAAGAGGGGCTGGACGTGCGTTTTTTATACGATGGTTTTGGGGCGTTAACACGATTACCAGAAAATTTTGTAGAGCAATTGGAGCGTTATGGTATTAAGGGGGTAAAATTTAACCCTGTCCGTCCATTCCTCTCGATGGTTTATAATACACGTGATCACCGAAAATTTATCATTGTTGATGGCAAGATTGGTTACACTGGTGGAATGAACTTGGCAGATGAGTATATTAACGTTGAAGAGCGCTTTGGCTACTGGAAAGATAATATGATCCGTGTGGAAGGGCCAGTAGTTTGGTCGATGACCAATCTTTTCCTTAATATGTTCAATGCAGATTATCCCATTGACGAATCTTACTTATCTTATCGCGATGAGACTTATTTTGAGCAAATGGAAGCCTTCGCAAATGATGAAAGTGTTTTGGAAAATTATCAAGGTGGATTTGTTCAAACATTTGGAGATACGCCCTTAGATAATGAACAAATTGGTGAGAGCGTCTACCGCGAAATATTAGGGCAGGCTACCGATTATGTTTATATTTATACTCCTTATTTAGTGATATCCTATGAGATGCAAACCGCGATGCAGTTAGCAGCGAAACGCGGTGTAGAGGTCATCTTATTAACACCTGGAATTCCAGATAAAAAATTAGTCTTTCGGGTGACCCGCTCGTATTATCGTCCGTTACTGGAAGCGGGGGTCAAAATTTATGAGTATACCCCAGGATTTTTACATGCGAAGACCTTTGTGTCAGACGACGTGATTGCTACAGTAGGAACGATTAATTTAGATTATCGTTCCTTATACTTACATTTTGAATCGAGTACTCTGTTGTACTATCATCCGGTTATCCATTCGATTCGGGAAGATTTTGAGCAGACACTTCTTCTCAGTCGTGAAGTCACATTGGATGATATAAAAGTCGGTGTGCTTGGTGGTTTATGGAATGCAATATTAAGATTAGGTGCACCGTTGATATAGTTTATAGATGAGAGAGGATGTTATAAATGAAGTGGGAAGATTTACGACGCAGTCAAAACGTTGAAGATCGACGCGGACAAAATAGCTCACCCTTTAACCGTCGGATGCCAGGTGGTTCATATCGCATGCCAGGAGGGTCTGGCGGACTCGGTGGGGGCGGGTTATTCGGTTTAATTCGATTATTATTGATGATGCCTGGAATGGGTCGGATTGTATTATTAATTATTGGTGGGATGTTACTTTTCCAATTTTTTGGTGGGCTCGGCTTGGGTGATTCTTCGCAACATTCTCAACCGAATTCGGATTATCGTACCCAACAAGTCGATCGCAATAATGCTTCCGTCAATCGAGATCAAATCGATTCAGGTGAAATTAGCGATCAAGACTACGAATTTATGACACGTGTGTTAGGAAGTACCGAAGATTTTTGGCACGAAATATTTCAATCAGAAGGCCGTTCGTATCGCGAGCCGCAACTTGTTATTTACGAACGTGGAACCATGACAGGTGGGTGTGGGATTGGTCAAGCCCAAGCGGGACCATTTTACTGTCCAGCTGATGAGACGGTCTATATAGACCTATCATTTTGGGAACAATTGTCCCAACGCTTCGGGGCACCCGGAGATTTCGCACAAGCGTATGTCTTGGCCCATGAAGTAGGACACCATATTCAAAATGAATTAGGCATTATGGATGAATATCAGAGAGCACGTCGTCGTTTGTCAGAACGAGAAGGGAATGCGTTAAACGTTCGACTCGAACTTCAAGCCGATTATTTTGCCGGAGCATGGGCTAAATATGCGGAAGAATTAGGTATCTTAGATGAAGGGGATATCGAAGAAGCTCTTCAAGCTGCATTTGCAGTAGGAGATGATACGATTCAAGAGCAAACCTATGGGCGAGTCGTTCAAGACAGCTTTACTCATGGAACTGCTGAGCAGCGTCAAGCGTGGTTTATGGAAGGGTACCGCTATGGTGATTTAGCGCACAGTGATACTTTTAATCGAAGATTAAGCAATGAATAATTATAACGTATAGGAGATGGAAGGTTTGAAGTCACAGCAACATTGGCACCGTGGATTGATTTTAAGTCTTTTCGGCGCACTCATGGTTATTGTGTATCTTTATGGAATGGTCTGGGTGCCCTCTTATCAAGAGCGTGTTGCAAAAGCGGAGTTAGCATTAGAAGAATTGTGGCAAAATCCTAACGGGGAATTACCTGTTTTGCGTGAGGATGTGGATGAACAAACCTTGCATCAGATTTATTCGGAGCTAGTTAAGTTAGCACCTGAAGAATATACGCGACTTGCACCATCTTATGAGGAGGCTTTCGAACAGTTGGCGTTTCGTCAGTGGTCAGATTCAGTATTACGATTGACTGTACAGGATGGCACTTTGAAAATTGATGTGCAAGCGGATGTGAACGATCAACAAATTCTTCAGTTACGTAAAAAAGCTCAAAATATTTTAACGCAACATTTAGATCAATGGGAAGCAGTTTTTGAATCAGCGCGACACCAATTGCGTGAAATGGAGTCAGGTCTCGCATACTTAGGTGAATATGAATCGAGCGTAACCTATTCGCGAGATAACTTGAACGATGCTCTGGAATTATTAAATAAAGCAAGTGATCATCTTGAACCTTGGTTGGATCAAACTTATCTTGCTTCTTACTTGGATCAATATCAGCATCAATTGAGTTTGTTTGCGGATTATCTCGTTAAGGAGTATCAAGTTGATTCTTATACAGAAGCAACAATGCTACAAATCCAAGAGAACCCAGCGCTATTTACGTTATTGGATGGGACACCGCTCCATCAACGTCCGAAGATTGCACTGACTTTTGATGATGGGCCTAATGAAGAATTTACACCGCAAATATTAAATATCCTAAATCAATACGGGGCTAAAGGAGTTTTCTTCGTTTATGGGGCGTATGTTGAACAGTTCCCTGATATGGCGCGGCGCATTATTAACGAGGGGCATTTGATTGGGAATCATTCTTATAGCCACCCGAATTTCGATGACATATCCGACGGTGAGGTCTTACAACAAATCAATTGGACGCAAGAAATTGTTGAGGAAGCGACAGGTTATCTTCCAACAATGTATCGAATGCCTTTTGGAGCGGGTGGATTGAGAGTAGTCCAGTTGTTACCTGAGTTAACGTCAATCACTTGGAATTTAGACTCATTGGATTGGCAGCTCCAAGATGCGCAAGCAATTTTTGATCGGGTCATCCCGATGTTAAGTAATGATACGTTACTTTTAATGCATGATACGAGTCAAACATCGGTCGATGCATTGGCACTCCTAATGCCAGTATTGGTGGAGCGAGGCTATGAATTTGTCTTCCCTGATCAATTAATTTATCAAAATCGTTATTATGAATAAAAGAATCCCTCTAAAGGTTCAGGCAAATAGAGAATCTTTAGAGAGATTTTATGATTATTCGTAAAGTGAACTCATTGAAAAGAGTGAATAAGTCGATGTACCTAAATGGTATGGAATTAAGTAGTCATGTGTTTCATCATAATAGCTGATCATAACTAAACGATTGCCAATCATTGATAGTGCCGTATTCATTAAGTGGACGTCACTCGAATCGACTTTGGCTTCGGCTTCCGGATAAGTGTGCGGAACGACAATTCGAACCACATATTGACTAGTATTATTTAATTGCATGGTCACTTGATCAACGGTAGCTTCAAGTTGCTTTAATTGCTCGTCTTCGTCTAATGTTTTCTGGATTCGTTTTAAGATAGGTTTAGAGACCGGTTCGAGATTATTATCTTGTTCATCTTCTGGCACATCTTCGATAAAGTAAGCATTGACCGCTTCACGTACTTCACCAATCGGAATTTCATCAGGGAGTTGGGTTGGGGGTACAGATAAGTTATTATCAACAATCTCACCAAATACATTCTCATATTCTTTATTAGGAATTTTGTTGCCAGTACCCAGACTATCAATATCTACACCGGATTGAGTGCTTTGGTCTTTTTGAGTAGAATCGTCGTTATTAGATCCGAACCAACTACATCCAGTCATTAAAATCGTTAAGATGAGTAAGGTTATTCGTTTCATATAAATCAGTCCTTTATTTATTCGTAGTTGCATTGTAACAAGGAATGCAGCGAGATACCATAACAACTGTGTTTCATTTTGGCGAAATCTTGACATCTTTTAAAGTGATGTTTATTTTTCTAAAATGCTGGTTGCAATTAATATTTATCATGGTATTATGTCATAAGACAATAAGGACTTTTAAGGTAATCCCGTGAGGTTACTAAGGTCACCCGTTGATTTAAAGCCCTTATTCTCAAAAAATAGGGGCTTTTTGTGTGCAATCAGCTCCGTGAGGAGAGAGAAAATGGAAAATATTCAAACGACTAATCAGACGAAGATGTTACTAGATGTAGATGATAAGCCGAAATTATTACCGGGCTTACTACTTAGTTTCCAACATGTCTTTGCGATGTTTGGGGCGACAGTTCTCGTCCCCTTAATTTTAGGGCTATCCGTATCGACTGCATTATTAGCCAGTGGTGTCGGTACGCTAATTTATATGATTTTGACACAATTTAAAGTACCGATTTATTTAGGGTCAAGCTTTGCTTATATTAGTGGTATGGCGCTCGCGATTGAACAGATGAATGGTGATATTAGTGCCGCCCAAACAGGAATTATGATGGTCGGACTTGTCTATGTCTTAGTCAGTGTCTTAATTAAATTTATTGGCGTCGAGTGGATTAACTACTTATTCCCACCGATTGTTATCGGACCAATGATCATCGTGATTGGTTTAGGGCTTTCAGCCACCGCCGTTTCCAATGCGGGTTTGGCACAAGACGGAGATTTACGTAATGTACTTGTAGCGATTGTAACTTTTGCAGTAGCGGCTTTAGTCACTTCAAAAGGTAAAGGTTTTATTCAAGTTATTCCATTCTTAATTGCGATTATCGTCGGTTATATCTTCGCCTTGGCGCTTGGTTTAGTTGACTTGTCACCGGTTGCTGCAGCAAATTGGATTCAATTGCCAGAATTCAGTCTTCCTTGGGGAGAGGGAGCCGGTAGTTACCGCTTCTACTTCGGTCCTGAAGCTTGGGCGCTCGTTCCAATTTCATTTGTAACGATTGCAGAGCATATGGGAGACTCAATGGTTATTAGTGAAATTACCGGCCGCAACTTCTTGGAAAATCCAGGACTTAATCGTACAATCTTGGGGGATGGCGTTGCGACATTTGTGTCAGCGTTTATTGGTGGTCCTGCCAACACTACTTACGGTGAAAACACAGGTGTCATTGGGATGACCCGCGTGGCGAGCGTCTCAGTAATTCGAAATGCAGCGATGATTGCGATTTTATTAAGCTGTCTAGGCAAATTTACCGCCTTAGTCTCTACTATCCCATCAGCAGTGTTAGGAGGAATGTCTATTCTTCTATATGGCGTAATCGCAAGTAACGGTCTGAAAGTGCTTATTACAAATCGCGTTGACTTTGCACATACTCGTAATTTAATTATTGCGAGTGCAATGTTAGTTATCGGGCTTGGGGGTGCAGTACTAAATATCGGAGGCGTGTTGATGATTTCAGGGACTGCTCTCAGTGCGATTGTTGGGGTTATCTTAAATATAGTCTTACCTTATGAGACTTTAGTAGACGCGAATAACTAATTTATTCATAATATTTGTGAAAGCATCTCGTTGAGGTGCTTTTTTTAATGGAAATAATTTCATTAGTAAGGCATTGAACCCTTCAATAAATACAACACTATGATATAATATAATTAAGAATATTAAGGTAGGAGGAAAATATTATGCCTTACTCTTATTATGGATTTGATGCAACTTATTTATTAGTTTTAATTGCGATGGCGATTGTAGGTTGGGCCCAGTTTAAAGTAAAATCGACATTTAATAAATACGACCAGTTGATGACCGAGCACCAAGTGACAGGCCGACAAGCTGCAGAATTTATATTACAACAATCAGGGATTACAAATGTGCGCGTTGAGCCGGTTGCAGGACATTTAACCGATCATTATGATCCAAGAAATAAAGTTTTACGTCTATCTGAGGCAACCTATCAAAATACTTCAGTGTCCGCGGTAGCCGTTGCTGCGCACGAGTGTGGACACGCCTTGCAAGATGCACAAGATTATAAATTTATGCGTGTAAGAGCTGCATTAGTTCCGGTTGTCAATCTAGGGTCCACAATCGCAATGCCATTGATTTTAATTGGTTTTCTGATGCAAATAGCAGGCCTCATTCAATTGGGTATTCTAGCTTTTAGCTTGGTCTTGTTATTCCAATTAGTTACCTTGCCGGTTGAATTTGATGCGAGTCGCCGAGCGATTGAAATTTTAGGTCAAGGACATATCTTTACTGAAGCAGAAGTTCAACCTGCGAGAAAAGTATTGCGTGCAGCAGGCTTTACTTATGTCGCGGCAAGTTTAAGTACATTGTTCCAAATCGTCCGCTTCATCCTATTATCTAACCGTTCAAATCGTAATTAATCGAATTAAAATAAATGAAAAAAGTTTCAGGTGTAGCTTAATTATCGATGGTTGATAAGGTCTAACCCTTGTAATACCGAGGGATTAGGCCATCACAGAGTGGATTCGAAAAGGAACACATGAATGATTCTTCCTTTGACTATTAAAAGTCTCTGATTAATAATGTGTTATGTTTGAGCGCCGGAACGAGGTAAAAATTCTGCGCTCATCAATCATTAAAATTTGAAATAGGAGGAATCATTAATGATGAAAAAAATTATCAAAACGATGGCAGCATTCAGCTTAATGTTAAGCCATCTTGTATTGCCAACTGCGTCAGCTCAAGAAGGAATGGATATTGTAACAACGATTTATCCAGTCTATTATCTAGCTAAGCGTATTGCGCAACCCGATGCAAATATTACAATGTTAGTGCCAAGTGGTGGCGATGCGCATGGTTATGAACCAAGCACACAAGATGTAGTTAAAATTCAAGAGGCAGATATGTTTATTTATCAAAGCCAAGAAATGGAATTCTTTATGCAAGCAATGGCGCCGGTCTTAGAGGATGGCGAGGTAACCGTTGTAGAATCCGTTGAAGGGTTACAACTTCTGAAAGGTTCAGATGACCACGACCACGACCACGACCATGACCACGATCATGACCACGACCACGATCACGACCATGACCACGACCATGACCACGACCACGATCACGACCATGACCACGACCACGATCATGACCATGACCATGACCATGACCACGACCATGACCATGACCACGACCACGATCATGACCACGACCACGGACATACGCACGAATGGGATCCTCATAGCTGGTTATCACCTAAGTTTTATGCAGAACAAGCTAAAGTTGTAATGGAAGCATTGATTGCGAAAGACCCTGAAAATGAAGCGGGTTACCGTGAACGTACCGAAGCACTAATTGATGAATTGAATGAATTAGATCAACACTACCATGAAGCGTTAGAATCATTAGAAGATCGTCGCATTGTTGTACAACACCCAGCATTTGGCTACTTAGCTCATGAATATAATCTAGAGCAAATCGGTATTACTGGCTTATTAACGAATAGCGATCCAAGTGCTGAAACAATGGCAGAAATGATTGAATTCATTAAAGAAAATAATATTAAAGCAATTTATGTAGACCCAGCAATGCCAACAGAGGTTTCAGAAGCGATTGCTAATGAAGCAGGCGTAGAAGTTCGTCCATTGCGTACTTTAGAAACAATTTCACAAGAAGAGAGTGCAGAAGGACTGGACTATTTCGATTTAATGAATGAGAACTTAGCTTCTTTAACAAAATAACTTTTTAATAATTTGACCCTGGAGAGTGATCGAATGGCAATTTTAAAAGTAAATAATCTCGCATTCTCCTATGGGGAAGAGCAAGTTTTGCATGATATTAATTTCCAAATTAATTCGGGAGAATTTATTATATTAACCGGTGAGAATGGTGCAGCCAAGTCAACATTAGTTCGCCTAATATTGGGGCTTTTACTGCCTGAATCCGGAACGGTTGAATTGCAACCAACGAATGATCAAGGCGAGCCGCTTCAAATCGGCTATGTCCCACAGGACGTCACAGTCTTTAATAACGGCTTTCCAAGTACGGTTCAAAAATTAGTAGAGTCAGGGCGTTATCCGCAAGGACGTTGGTTCAAACGACTGACAGACGAAGATCATGCGCATGTCAATCGCGCTCTGGAATCGGTCGGGATGGCACACTTAAGAAATCGCAAGGTTGGAGATCTATCCGGTGGGCAAAAACAACGGATTAATATCGCACGGGTCTTCGCGCAAGACCCGGATTTCTTTATCTTAGATGAACCGACTACAGGAATGGATGTAGCTTCACGCATGTCATTCTATCAATTGTTGAATCATAGTAGTAAGGTTCACCACAAGACTATTTTGATGGTGACGCATAGCGATAGTGAAATGGAAGGATTATACGACCGTGAGATTTATTTAACGCGTGAGAAAGGGGTGGAATGGCGATGCTTCAATACCAATTCATCCAACGAGCATTAATTGCGGGTGTAGCCTTATCCTTTATTACCCCGATTTTAGGCTTATTATTAATTTTGCGTCGTCAGTCACTCTTGTCTGATACTTTATCGCATGTTTCCTTAGTTGGGGTGGCACTTGGCTTATTACTAAAATTCAATCTAACAGTGTCTACCATTATTGTCGTTGTCATCGCGTCGATGTTACTGGAGTCGATGCGACGGATGTATCGCAACTTTTCAGAAGTCTCAATTGCAGTGATGATGTCAGGTGGAATGGCTTTAGCCTTGGTTCTATTAAGTCTTTCAACGAGTGCTTCATCGGTTCAAATTGATAAGTACCTTTTTGGGACGATCTTACTTATTACGCAACAAGAAGTCTATTTATTGATTGGCCTAGCAGTGATTGTTGTCATTCTTTATGCAATCTATCATCGGATTTTGTATGTGATGAGCTTTAACGAAGATACGGCACATACGAGTGGGTTGCCCGTACAGTTTATTTCGATGGCTATTTCAGTTATCAATGGCATTGTGATTAGTTTGATGATGCCGATTGTCGGAGCTCTGTTAGTATCGGCCTTAGTTGTGATTCCAGCGGCAACGTCGATTAGTATTTCTAAGAGCTTTAATCAAGCGATTGGAATTGGAATTGTGATTAACTTAATCGGCATCATTGGAGGAATTATTTCGTCATTTTATTTTGATACTCCTCCAGGAGCGACGATTACACTCTTCTTTATTGTGATTTTTGTGGTGACATCCCTGATCAAAAATCAATTTACCGATTAACAAATCCTTAAAAGCCTCCTTCGGGAGGTTTTTTCTTGTTAATTGGGAGAAGTTCGCTATAATAAGTAAGGTATTTCAGATGAAGAGAGAATAAGTAGGTGATTCAGTGAATAAGAATATCAATTTATTGGAAGGTAACATTAAATCAACCTTATTGCGCTTGTCCATTCCTTTAGCATTAACGGCGTTTATCCAAATCGCTTACGGATTTGTTGATATGTTATGGATTGCGAAATTAGGAACCAATGCCGTTGCAGGAGTCGGTATCGCAGGCTTTGTCTTCTGGATTGCGAACTCGTTAGCATTGATACCTAAGATTGGGATGGGGGTTTATGCTTCGCAGGCTTATGGTTCAAATCATAAAGATGAGACGATTCGTGTAATCAACAACGGACTTCTACAGGCACTCATCCTAGGCCTTCTATTTACGCTGTTCTCCTTAGCCGTACGTAATGTATTTATTGAGTTTTATCAATTGGGGGCGGAGGCAGAGCAAAGTGCTAAGGAGTATATGACCATTGTCGCTTCGGGTATGTTGTTATTTTTTGTGAATCCCATTTTGACGCAATCTTTTACATCTTTAGGAAATTCTTTTACACCTTTTGTTATTAATACGATTGGTTTAGTTGCGAATATGATATTAGATCCAGTACTTATCTTTGGTTTTGGGACGATTGAACCGCAAGGTGTTGAAGGGGCGGCTTGGGCAACCGTATTGAGTCAATTATTTGTTTTCTTTGCTTTTATTTTAACAATTCTTATTGAAAATGGGCTTTTAAGACGTGCGATTACACGGATTACCTTACGTTGGGATTGGCAAGTTGCAATCTTCAAGTTAGGAATTCCAGCTGCTTTATTAAGTGGTTTTCATGCGAGTATTTCGATGGTCTTAAATCGTTTTATGTCTGGGTTCGGTCCGACACCCGTGGCAGTTACGTCCATTGGTTCTCAAATAGAATCCATTTCGTGGAACACTTCGGAAGGGCTACAAGTTGGGATTCAGGCATTAGTGGCCCAAAACTTTGGAGCTGGAAATGCTAAACGTGTTATCGAAAGTATTCGCGAATCCTTTAAGCTAATCTCAATGATTGGCGTCATCGCCACGATTGTTTTAGTAGTATTTAGCGAAGGCTTGTTTACGATGTTTATGCCACATGATCCGGAAGCAATTCGTCTAGGAAGTATTTATTTAATCATCTTAGGACTATCCCAAGCCTTTATGAGTATTGAGATTGGTTTGGCAGGAGCGTTTAATGGCTTATCGGATACTCGAACACCGGCTTTAATCGGAGTGATTTTGAACCTATTCCGTATTCCAATTTCGCTAATGCTAATGCCAATACTTGGTGTTATCGGGGTTTGGATTGCGATGAGTTCGACGTCGATTGCAAAAGGGGTCGTATCGATGTACTTACTGCGTCGTAAAGTCAATCGAATGGAATGGTTAATTGAAAATCGATAAAAGAAATTGAAGTTATAGAGAGACATTTCATTTTTTGAAATGTTCTTTTTATTTTCAGAAAAATCCTGCAATCTTAAGTGGATAGATCTTTTTTCGCTTTTTAAATTTACCTTATTTTTACGCTTAATTTACGCTATATTTACATCTTGAAACTATAATGAAAATGGGTTATGAAACTGGTAACTCAGACAAGAATAAATTTGGAGGAAAAGAATGAAGAAATTTATTAAAAAAGCTATCTCTCTAGTAATGGTTGCAATGACTTCTTTATCAATGATACCTGGCGGTGTAACAGCATCTGCTCAAGAAAAAGTCCAAATTAACTATTGGCATGTTAATGCAGACACCCAAGGTGGTAAAACCGTCGATGAATTGGTCAAAAAATTCAATGAATCACAAGATGAAATTGAAGTTGTGGCAACATTCAATCCAGATATGTATAAAGGCTTAATGCAAAACATGCAAGCAGCAGTTGCGGGCGGTAACACCCCTGACGTTGTACAAATCGGATGGGCTTTTGTGGATTATTTCTCTGAAAACTTTGAATATAACACACCTCAATCTATTATCGATCAATTTGATGCTGAAAACAAAAATTACTTGGAAGATAATTTCTTAGAAAACGTATTGGATCTAGCAGTAAATAAAGACGGTGAGTTAGTCGGGTTACCTTATTCAATCTCGAACCCTGTTTTATACATTAATAAGGATTTATTAAAAGAAGCTGGATTAGATGAAAATGGACCTAAAATATGGGAAGAAGTTCGTGAATTCGCTAAGACAGTGAAAGAGCAAACAGGCAAATATGGTTTCTATCTACAACAACCTGCAGATAATTGGGCAACACAAGCTTTGCTAGAATCTAATGGTGCTAACTTTATTGAAGACGGTAAAGCAGCTTTTGCTTCACCAGAGGGGATTGAAGCTTATAAGTTATGGGCTGATATGGTAAATGAAGACCAAACAGCCGTTAATCTACCTTGGGACCAAGGGGTCCAAAGTTTTATCCAAGGTGAAGTTGCGATGTTATTTACAACGATTGCTCAAAGAACCAATGTTCAGTCAAATGCACAATTTGATGTCGCAACGATTACTGCACCTTCATGGGGAGACAAAGATATTCGCATCCCTGCCGGAGGCGCGATGCTAGTCTTAACGTCACAAGATGAAGCTAAAAAAGAAGCAACTTGGAAATTTATGAAATTCTTATACGAAAATGAAAATGTATTAGCTTGGACTGAAGGAACGGGATATGTACCATCAACAGCTACTGTTAAAGATTCAGATGAGATGAAAAAATTCTTGGAAGAAAACCCAATGATGGAAGCGGCGATGGTTCAAATGGACAAAGTGAATAAATGGGCTTCATTCCCTGGTCAAGCGGGCTTAGAAGCTGAGCAAATGTTATTAGATATGCGTGATGCAATTTTAACAGGTAAGAAGACTGTCGAAGAAGCATTACCTGAAACGCAAGAGGCCATTAATAACTTACTTAACTAATTTATTTGTTCAAATATTACTTATAAGAAAAGTCCTTGGGTTGCCAATGACTTTTCTTTTTTAGAAAGAGGTATAAAAAGTGAAAATCCTACATTTATCCGATACGCATTATACACGCGACGTCGATGATCCTGAATTAAAGCCTGTATTCGACGCGCAAGTTCCCCTAGAGAAGAAATTCAATCAGATTTTAGAGCATGAAAACTTAGATACCTTTGATTTGGTGATGGTAACGGGAGATATTGTTCACGAAGGGACACCGGAAGATTATCGAACGATTAAAAATTTAATCGAAAGAACTTTTTCCCCGCTGCCGATCTATTTTTGCTTAGGAAATCATGACCGCAAGCCGGTATTTTACGAAGGGATGACTGGTGAGTCAAAGGATGCTAATTATGATTATGATTTTGAAATGGATCATTTCCATATTATTGTGCTCGATACGGCAAAGAATTATTCTCACAGTGGCATTTTAGACTCCACACAGATAGAGTGGCTTGAACGAACAATGGCAAAAAATAATCATAAGAAATTAATTTTTCAACACCATCCAATTATTGGGGGAATTTATTTCGATCAGTTTACGATGGAAGAACCGGATGAAGTTTTGCATTTGTTAAATAACCCCAACGTGATTGGAGTCTTTACGGGACATACCCATTCGCCGGCAATCAATATTTATCAGCATTTAAAGCAATACACAACTTATGCCGTAAGTTTTGGGTTGGAGAAAGTAAAGGATGGGACCCAATATTTTACAGATACTTGTGGCTATTCTGTCATCGAGTATCGCGATGATTCCGGACTGACTGTTGCGCCACGAATTATTCAGCCGGCATATAAAATTTTAAAAACAACCAATCCAAACCAAATGAAAGAACTAAATAGTACCTATGAGTTTGAAGATTAGGAGATAAAATGAAAAATAAATCAATATTTAATTTAAAAGCTTTCGTATTTTTATTCCCTACCTTGCTTGTTTTTGGAATGTTTTTAGTATGGCCATTAATTTACACCGTCTATTTAAGTTTTTTTAAATGGAATATGATTTCTAAAAACAAAGTGTTTGTGGGGTTCGAAAATTATTTAACAATCTTTAAGGATAGCAGTACGAAGCAAATTTTAATGAATTCATTTTGGTATATTTTTTGGATTATTTTATTTGCAGTCTGTCTACCCTATATTATGGCATTCGTCTTAAATTATCTTCTTCCAAAATTTATCGATGCCTATAAAGCAATTTTATTTGTACCTGCTGTCATGTCCTTAGTGGTTGCGTCGGTGTTATTTACTTGGATACTTAATCCTATTTCTGGACCGGTCGCTTTAATCTTACGTCAGGTAGGGATTTCGATGCCGTTTTGGTCTAATAGTGAAGGCTGGGTTATTTTCGTCATTGCTTTAATCGTTTCTTGGAAAGTATTTGGCTATAATTTCATTTTGTTATTTGCAGCTATTTCAGGGATT
Organism: Falseniella ignava; assembly: GCF_002847645.1. Lineage (NCBI taxonomy): Bacteria > Bacillati > Bacillota > Bacilli > Lactobacillales > Aerococcaceae > Falseniella > Falseniella ignava. Next base: position 10,459 of record NZ_PKHE01000005.1, on the reverse strand, counting down.
AGCAAAGAACTCATAGAATCAGCTAAAATGGATAATATTTCTAATGGGCGTATCTTTTTTAAGATTATTTTACCCATCTCATCTGCAACGGGGATTTATGTGTTAATTATGGCAGTTGTGCAGGCGCTTCAGTATGTCTTTACACCGATTGCTGTATTAACTCAAGGCGGGCCCGATGGGGCAAGTTCCAATATTATTTACGAATCCTACCGCCAAGGATTTGAAATGTTTAATACAGGACGCTCAGCTGCTCTTTCAGTCATCACATTATTAATCTGTGTAATCTTATTATTGATTGAATATGTCTTTGTGGAAAGAAGGGTTTATTATGAAAACTAAAAACAAAAAATATATTTTTTGGCATATTCCCTTTATTTTCTTAATGGTTATTTCGCTGTATCCGATCGTCTTTGGGATTAGTAATTCGTTTAAAACGTTACAAGATGCGTATCATACGATTTTGCAGTTGATTCCAAGGAATCCAACGTTAGAAAATTTTAAGTATCTATCGGAATCATTGCCAATCGTAAAAATAACGATGAATACTTTTTTCATTGCATCTGTCACGACCTTAGTTCGCTTGACTATTTCATTTTTGGCTGCCTATGCCCTCACGTTCTTTAAATTCACGGGAAAAAGATTATTATATTTTGCGTTAATTTCTACGATTTTTATTCCCTTTACGGTAATTATGATTCCTAATTATTCGATGATGTCTGAATACAAATTATTAAATAATAATTGGGGTGTAATTTTGCCACAGTTGGCAGACGCAACAGGTATCTTCTTGCTCGTGCAGACGATGCGACAAATACCAAAGCCGATTATTGAGGCAGCTAAAATTGATAATATTTCAGACTTGCAAATTATTAAAGGGATTGTCCTTCCGATAACACGGCACGCACTATTCTCAACAGGGATATGGTATTTTATTACGACTTGGAACGAATATGTATGGCCACGTTTAATATTAAACAAAGTAGAGAATTATACCTTGCCGATTGCGATTCAAAACTTCATTTCAGCAGAAGGTGGAACAAACTTTACGGTTGCAATGGCTGTGACGGTCATTACGATTATTTTCCCATTAGGATTGTATTTAATCTTCCAAAAATATATTATCGGAAGCTTTTCCTCATCGGGTATTAAATAGTAGGAGGCAATTATGACAGGAATAAAATTAGAAAATGTATCTAAAAGCTATGGTAATACTGAAGTAATCCATGAGATGGATTTAGAGATTAATGCTGGGGAACGGGTGGTTTTCTTAGGTCCTTCAGGATGTGGTAAATCCACGACGCTTCGAATGATAGCTGGGTTAGAATCTATTACATCTGGTAAGTTATACTTAGATGGGGAAGATGTAACAAATTTGGAGAGCGGAAAGCGAGATATTGCGATGGTTTTCCAAAATTATGCTTTGTATCCTAATATGACAGTTAAAGATAATATTACTTTCGCATTAAAAGCGAATAAAGTCGAAAAAAAGGAAATTGAAAGACGTCTTCAAAAAGCGCTTGAAATGTTAGACTTAACCCAATATCAAGATCGACTCCCAAAAGATTTGTCAGGGGGGCAAAGACAAAGGGTAGCCTTAGCCAGAGCCATCGTCAAACGCTCTAAGTATTTTTTACTGGATGAGCCACTCTCAAATCTTGATGTGACTTTACGACAATCAGCGCGGAATCAATTGATTGATATCCACGATGAATATCATCAGACTTTTATTTATGTTACACACGATCAAGTAGAGGCAATGACCCTAGGACACAGGATCGTCTTAATGAATAAAGGTAAAATACAAATGGTTGGGACGCCGGAAGAAGTCTATAATCAACCTAAGAATGTATTTACAGCTTCTTTTATCGGAACACCTAAGATGAATTTACAACCCGTGAGTTGGCGTGACAATCATCTGCTCATCGGTTCTCAAGAGTTAGAATTAAATAGCGAATGGTTGCAATACCTCAATGACTTCTCGGAGAAAGACTATATTATCGGAATTAGACCGGAACACATTAGCATCTCAAAAGAGCCTTCAGAGAATTCGATTCATGCTGTAGTTAAAATGACAGAAAATCTAGGACCGAATTATGCCGTTTATGTCGAGACAAAGTCGACCGAATGGGTTGTCATTAGCTCAATTCGAGATTGGGAAAAAGGGGATACGGCGCATATTTTCTTTGATGTGAATAAAATCCATCTATTTAACAAAACGACCGAAGAAAATATTGGTTATCCTAACAAATAAGTTAAAATGGGAGAAATTAAAAATCTAGCATCAAAAATACCAAGGTCATTGAATGGAGTTCAATAACCTTGGTATTTATTATATCTTTTATGAAGAAACTATCGACTTAAATAAGCCTTCATCACTTCTTGTGGAACAAGTGCACCGCCCGTTGCCCAACAGAGATGGGTAATCGATTGAGGGCTCGCAATGCCTGCTTGCTGAATATAGTGTTGCATGCGTTGACCAATTTTACTGTCAACTTGATGGAGTTGGTCTATCGCAGCAAAAGTCGAACAGGCGGAAGGTTCGATTTGGATGGACTCGGTTTGATTTAATAATTTCATGTCGTCAAAGAGGGTGGCATCTTCAACGGTCACAATGCCTGCAATCAAAGGATCCATCAGCTGACCGATAAAGCTTGAAGGACGTCCTACGGCGAGGCCATCCGCTTCGGTTCGACCATCAATACCGACATCTTGAACACTAATATTTCCGTACTGCTCCGTTATCATGCCGATTAACATACTCGGCGCATGGGTAGGTTCGATAAAGAAAATATGGCAAGCGTCACCGAACAATCGTTTGAGTCCGTAGGCGACACCCCCTGGTGAGCCTCCAACACCGCAAGGTAAGTAAACAAATAAGGGATGTTCTATATCGACGGGCACGGCTTGTGCTTCAAGCTGCTTTTGCAAACGCAAGGCTGCAACAGCATAGCCCATAAATAATTGGACGGACTGTTCGTCATCGATGAAGTAGCTATAAGGATCTGTTTCGGCCGCTTTTCGTCCTGTTTCAACAGCAAGGCTAAAATCCCCGTCGTATTCTTCGACTTGAACGCCTTTGCTGCGGAGTAAATCTTTCTTCCATGCTTGGGCATCGCGTGACATATGGACAATCACCTTAAATCCAAGTGATGCCGCGCTAATACCAATCGAAAGACCTAAGTTACCGGTTGATCCGACTTGTAGCGTATATCGATGAAAGTATTGACGTACTTCTGGTTTGGTTAAAGCAATATAATTATCTTGAGGTTGGATAAAGCCGGCCTCTAGAGCGAGTTGCTCAGCAAAATATAACACTTCATAAATTCCGCCGCGTGCTTTAATCGATCCAGCCACCGCCAGGTGTGAATCCATCTTCAAATAGAGCGGGGCATTGAGTTGAATGGCTCGGGCAAAACGGTCAATTCGACGCAGTTCGGATTCAATTATCCCATCTTGTTGTTTGGTCTCGGGGAAGTAATGAGCAATTAATGGAGCAAATCGCTCTAATCTTGCGTTAGCAGCTTGAATATCTTCAAGTTGATAGGGTAATCTGGTCCACAAATTTTGAGTATCACTTTGTAACTTTGGATTGAGCCACAGCGTAGGCTCGAGATTGATTATCTCCGTCAATTCAGGATGTTGGGCGATAATTGAATTAAGCATGTTGAACCCTCCCATAATAATATTTTGTAATTCGTAACAAAATGGTTACGCTTTGATTCTTCAACTATGATTATAGCTTACTTTTTGATACACTGGAATTACTAAGGAGGAGACAGAAAATGAAAGTTACTTTTTATGAATATCCGAAGTGTTCGACCTGCCGCAATGGCAAAGCTTTTCTTGAAGCGAATGGTGTTGAGGTTGAGGCAATCGATATGGTAAAACAACCTCCGTCTGTCAAAACGTTGCAACAAATTATTGAAAAATCAAACCTGCCGATTCAAAAATTCTTTAATTCCCGCGGGATGAAGTACAAAGAGTTGGGCTTAAAAGATAAACTCAATCAATTAACAGATATAGAAAAGATTGAACTTTTAAGTTCCGACGGAATGTTGATTAAGCGTCCACTCGTTGTAAGCCAAGAGGATGTTGTCCTTGGATTTAAAGAAGCAGATTACCAGCAGGCTTTTTTGTCGTAATTCGTGAACGATACGAGACTAAAGTGAAATGATAATGGAGGAAATCAAGTGGTAGCAGGGCATAGATATAAACCGAAGAGAAATGAACGCATTGTCTATATTTCGCAATATTTAGTCGACCGACCGAGTCAATTAGTTAATTATCAAACCTTTATGGACCATCTAAATTGTGCTAAAACATCTGTTAGTGAAGATTTATCTTTAATAAAATTAGTCTTTGAGCAACAACGACTTGGAACGATAAAGACCTTTCCAGGGGCTTCAGGTGGCGTAGTCTATTACCCAATTGTTCATCCGGAAGAACAGCGTCAAATTGGTGAGAAATTAATGGAGATGTTATCCAAAGGACACCGTATTTTACAAGGTAACTATATTTATCTTGGGGATATTTTACAAAACCCTAATATTGTTGATCGAATTGCGAGGTTAATGGCTTCGCGCTATATCTATGAACAAGTTGATGCAGTTATGACTATGGAATCGAATGGGATTGGGTTGGCGACATTAGTAGCCCGTTATTTGGATGCGAAATTTATCTTTGCGCGGACCGGGAAAACCACTTCTCGCGAAGCTACCCGCTCAGTAGAATTTGTCTCAGGTTCTTACCACAAAGTCGGTCGGATGGAGCTTGAAGAAAGTCAACTTGAAGCCAAAGAGCGCGTCTTAATTGTCGACGACTTTATCCGAAATGGTGGGACATGCCAAGGGATGATAGATTTAGTTAAGGCATTTGAGGCAAAACTTGTCGGGGTTTGTGTCGTAGGAGAAAATCCCGCACCGGATATCGTGCGCACCTTAGCGTTTGATTCATTAGTGAGCATCAATCTCGCATTCAACGAAGAAAGTCGACAATATGAATTAGAATTGGCCTTAGGCAGTCTTTTTGAAAAAAAGTCAGAACCTACCATAGATTAAAGGATATAAAAGACGTATAATGTGATAGGCCAGTAAAAACACAAGGAGTGTTGGGATGAATAAACGAATGGCGGTAGTGCTAGCTGCAGGCAAAGGCACCCGTATGAAATCAAATCAATTAAAAGTTTTACATAAAATTAACGGTATTACGATGATTGAACATACCGTTCGAGCAGTTCGCAAAGCAGGGGTAGATCAAGTTGTCACAATTATCGGGACCGACGGCGAAGAAATTCAACAAGTTTTAACCGGTCAAAGTGAGTGTGCAATTCAAGAAAAACAACTTGGTACAGCGCATGCGGTCTTACAAGCGAAGTCAATCTTAGAAGGACAGCCCGGAACAACGTTAGTGGTTAACGGCGACGGTCCACTCTTAACCGGCGAGACGTTAGAGCGATTGTATGATTTCCACGAACAATCAGGCGCATCGGGGACGGTCTTAACAGCGATTGCCTCATTACCGAATGATTACGGTCGGATTGTCCGAGATGAAGCAGGTAATGTTCAAAAAATTGTCGAGACCAAAGACTGCGACGAAAAAGAATTACAGATTACTGAGGTTAACTCAGGAGTCTTTATTTTCGATAATCAGAAGCTCTTTGAATTGTTAGACCAGGTTGATAATAATAATGCTCAAGGCGAGTATTATTTACCGGACGTGATTGGCTTATTACAAGAACGCGGCGAAACGGTCAAAGCATATGTGACGGAACAATTTGATGAAATTATTGGGATTAATGACCGTCAACGCTTAGCGGAAGTGACGCGCATTATGAATCAACGGATTATGAATCAGCATATGGATTATGGGGTAACTTTTGTTTTACCAGAGTCTACTTATGTTGAAGTCGATGTTGAAATTGGTAACGACACAGTGATTGAACCAGGCGTTCAGTTAAAAGGGAAGACACGTATCGGCTCAAATTGTACGATTGGAGCACACAGTGTAATTGAAGATAGTCAACTTGGTGATGAAGTCGTTGTTTGCCAATCAGTTATTGAATCGAGCCAGATTGCCCAACAAGCGACGATTGGTCCTTTTGCACACCTAAGACCTGAAACGGTATTAAACGAAGGCGTTCATATCGGTAATTTTGTCGAAGTGAAGAAAAGCGAATTAGGTGCCCATACGAAAGCGGGCCACTTAACCTATATTGGAGATGCAACGATTGGTAGAAATGTGAATATTGGTTGTGGTACGGTCATCGCAAACTATGATGGTAAGAAAAAGCATCACAGTACTATCGGTGATGAATGCTTTATCGGATCTGGTTCAGTGATTGTATCACCTGTACAAATCGGTAATCATGCGGTTACTGCAGCGGGATCAACCATCACAGAAGATATGCCAGATGAGAGTCTCGGTATTGGTCGTGTTAGACAGACGACAAAATCTAATTTTTGGCAAAAATTTATGCAAAAATAATTATTGGGAGGAAAAAAATGAGTAATCGTTTTATCGATGATCCAAGATTTAAGTTGTTTTCGCTGAGTTCAAATGAACCGCTCGCAGAGAAAATCGCTGATGCATTAGGCGTTAAGTTAGGTACGATTAATTTAACCCAGTTTGCAGATGGAGAGATCAAGTTAAATGTTGCTGAGAGTATTCGAGGTAGTCATGTCTACATCGTGCAGTCTACATCTAATCCAGTCAATGAACACTTGATGGAATTATTAATTGCCATTGATGCGTGCAAGCGTGCGAGCGCTCGAACCATTAATGTGGTGATGCCATATTATGGCTATGCTCGTCAAGAACGCAAGACGCAGTCTCGCGAGCCAATTACCGCAAAATTAGTTGCTAATATGCTCACATCTGCAGGGGCAACGCGCATGGTAACCTTAGATCTTCACGCAGCACAAATTCAAGGATTTTTCGATATACCAATGGATCACTTGCTCGCATCGCCTTTAATTGCGAGCCACTTAATGAATGATGGTTTATATGGTGATGATGTGGTTGTAGTTTCTCCAGACCATGGTGGGGTGACCCGTGCACGTAAGTTAGCGGAATTCTTAAAATCACCGATCGCGATTGTTGACAAACGTCGACCTAAAGCGAACGTCGCTGAAGTGATGCATATTGTTGGGGATGTTAAAGGCAAACGCTGTATCATTATCGATGATATGATCGATACGGCAGGTACGATTACTTTAGCATCACAAGCATTATTAGATCAAGGTGCTACCGAAGTTTATGCTTGCTGTACTCACCCTGTTTTATCAGGGCCCGCAATTGAGCGCCTCGAAGCTTCTCCAATTAAGAAGGTTATGATTACAGACTCGATTCTTCTACCAAAAGAAAAAGAGCTTGATAAGATTGAACAAATTACGGTTGCGAAGTTAGTGGCTGAAGCCTTACTGCGCATTCATGAAGATCGTTCAGTAAGTCCACTCTTTGATGAGAAATTTTAAGGTAAGTTTACGAATACGAATTTCAAATCCACTTAGCTTGCGCTGAGTGGTTTTTTAGTGATTTAAAGAGTTTTTAAGTCCATTTCTTCAGGGTCTAGCATTTTAAAGCTTGAATCAGTATAATAGATGAGAATCCAAAGCTTGGAAGGAGGATACTATGTTTAAGAAAGCCGAATGGAATACGCTGTTGCGTCTGGCAGTTGTCATTGTTAGTTCTCTAATCGCGTTAGGCAGTATGTATCTAAGTTTTTACTTACGTTTTGCTGGGAATATTCCATATCGAAATTACAGTGCATTTCAAGCGAATTATTTGTGGATTGTAGTTGGTTTTATTGTTATTAATTTTCTTTTTGGGACATATGTTTTTTACAATAAAAATTTATTAGATTTGTTTTATTTTACGATGTTGAGCGAGTTGGCATTAACGTGCTATATTATGGTATTGATATATGCACGCAGTCGTTTAACGTTTCCACGTTCGGTTTTACTGATTAACTTTGTTTTAGGGACTTTTATTTTATTTATTTATAACGCGATTGTCTATATGATTTACCAGAAAGTTCGCGGTCATAAGCGGGTGATGATTGTCGGGGAAAATGAACGTGTATTAGAGGCTGTACGCAACTTTGATGCGATGAAGAATCAGCGCCACCAAGTCACCCACGTTATTCTTTCCAATTATTTATCGAATATTAAAGCTTACGCTTCGGAAGTGGATATTGTCTATATGACCGGACAGATTGATGAAGCTGTTCGAACGAAAGTATACGAATATTTGATGCAAGAGAGTAAGAAATTATTTTTAAGTTCAGAGTTTGAACACTTAATGATGTTGAATGCCAATGTGATGAACTTTGATGACGAGAGTGTTCTGGAAATATCGAACTTTGAGATTAATCCTGAAGAAGCGGTGTTGAAACGTGCCTTTGATGTGATTGTATCAGTCGCATTGCTAATTGTTACTTCACCAATTATGTTAATTACGGCAATTTTAATTAAGTTGGATTCTCCAGGGCCGATTTTCTATAAGCAGGAGCGCATTACTAAGGGGGGGCGTCACTTTAATATTTTGAAGTTCCGTTCGATGAGTGCAACCGCAGAAAGAGAATCAGGTCCCGTCTTAGCGACAAAAGATGATGCCAGAATTACTCGCGTGGGCAGGTTTATTCGCTCGACGCGGATTGATGAGTTGCCACAGTTAATCAATGTTTTGAAAGGTGATATGTCGCTTGTAGGGCCCCGTCCGGAACGTCCATTCTTCGTAAAACAATACGCAGAGCAAAACCCGTACTATACGCTACGTCACAATGTGCAAGCCGGGATTACAGGCTATGCACAAGTCTACGGCAAGTATAGTTCAGATTTTAATCGTAAATTAAACTTTGATTTGCTATATATTAAGAACTATTCGTTAGCATTTGATTTTAAATTATTATTTAGAACGACAAAAATCTTGTTTGATAAAGTCTCTTCGCGAGGGTTTGAAGAAGAAGTCGAACGAGTGGAAGATGAGTGGCAAGATTATGAAGATCAAATGACGATTATTAAATAAAGAATACGAATGATACTATTTGATGATACTAATCATTTTAGTATCATTTTTTTTATGAAAAGCGTATACTAAAATTATCAATCAACGAAGGAGAGATTGCTATGATGAAAAAGATGAAAAAATGGCTCGTAGTTGGCTTGTTAGGCTCAAGTATCGGTATGGGTACCTTAGGTCAATCCGTTCATGCTGAAACAGATTGGCAGAGTATTTACGAAGAACTTGTTGAAACAAGCATGGAACTTCAACCTACCTCTGGAACTTATCAATTAACAGCAAACTTAGTTGGAGCGGACGAACTTAGCGTTAATGGCGATGTGAATGGAGCATTCAAATTTACAACCGAACCTTTAACGGCTCAAGGGAACGTAACAATTAAAGGGCTAGTGAACCCACCAGCATCTGAAGAAGACGCAGAACCGCAAAATATTGATTTTACAGGTGAAGCAATTTATGTCGATGACACTGTTTACTATAATACAGGTTTTGAATGGGAAGTCATCAATTTCGATGGATTTGAAGAGCAATTCGCTGAAATTTTCGATCAAATCAAGGACATGCAAGGGCAAACTCCTGAAGACTGGGAACTCGTACAACAACTGTATGATTTTGAAGAGACAGAAACAGAGTACATCATGACATTAAAAGACGATGTAAATTATGAACAAGTTCTTGAAATGATTGATTTGGAAGAATTAAAAGAACAATCACGTAAAAATACTGAAGAGATGATTGAAGAAATCGAACAAGCCATCGAAGAAGCGCGTCAAGAAGCAGAAGAAGCCGGGGAAGATCCCGAAGAATTTGTTGGACTCACAGAAGAAGAAAAACAAGAAATGCTTAACAGTGCGACTGAAAATATTGAAGAGCAAATTAAGTTAGGTATTCAATCTTTAAAAGATGCGGAAATTCATTACGATAAAGAAACAAAACGAATGACTTACACACGCATGGAAATTGAGCTTGATGGTCCAGCTATTCGTGAAGTTATGGAAGAGGTTAATGGTATGACCGAAGAAGAGTCAGCGGTCTTGGATGAATTCAAACTTATGTTAACACTTGAAATTCATATTGATCCAGAATTCCAAGGAGGTCCAATTACAGCACCAACGCTTGGATCATCTGTTGAAAATGAAGCAGCTGAGGAATCTGAAGAAGCATCAGAAGAAGCATCAGAAGAAGAGTCAAGCGATGAATCTATTGAAGAGACTGAGGCGGAATCATTAGAAGAAACAGAAGCGGCTGAAGAAGAAACAAGTGCAGAATAAGTCACGTAAATTATAAAAAGTATTATCAAACCTCATGTCAAGGCATGGGGTTTGTTTAAGTGCGCCCAGCATGGGCGTTAACTTGGCGGTTCAAGTCCGCTACAGGCTTTGCAGTAGGAACTGTTAGCTAAGGGCAAGGGTGTCCGTCGTGAGGCGGAATCTGAAGGAAG
>NZ_PKHE01000047.1:0-323 GCF_002847645.1 Falseniella ignava | reverse complement strand
GATAGGTATATTCTATTTCTTTGGGTGTTATTGCGTCTCCTGTTGTTAGATCTAGTTTCATTGGATTTTTAGTTTTCCCAACATTTGCTATTAGGGATATTCTAAAGTTTTCGTACTCGTCCTCTTCTCTTATATAACTGATGTCTTTTATTTCAAATTTTATTCCGTCATCGACATCTATATTTATCATTTCTTCTACAATTTCTTTTATTCTTTTTTCTTTTAGAGCTATGCCTTTAATGGTTGTGTCCATGTCCATAGTTGTTCTATTTCCAATACCGATCAAGGATGATATTAAGAATCCTCCCTTTATTACAAAATTA
>NZ_PKHE01000046.1:0-425 GCF_002847645.1 Falseniella ignava | reverse complement strand
TTATCATCTTCAATTTGTGCGTCAATGACAACAACTTTGTTATATCTAACTCTTAGAACGTTATCTTTATTATAGATATCAATTCCATTAAATTCTATAATAAACGATCCATTTATTTTAACGACATATTGAACTTGGTCATAAATTTTAGACAATTCTCCATAAATTACTCTATCAGCAAGACCTTGTTCTTCGAGTTCCTTAGCTTTTGAAACTAAAGACTCATTCGGTTGATTTTGACTTGGCATAGTTGGATTTGCATTTTTAATTGCCGCTTCGTCTTCTATTTGTAAGTATGGTATGATTTCAATAAATTTTTCGTATATAGCACCTCCAGCAAAAGATAGGATTAATGAATCTTCCGAAATTAAAATTTGTTCAATAACCGCATTTTCGTCTGAAGTTGTATATACTTTGTAATTTTC
>NZ_PKHE01000045.1:0-426 GCF_002847645.1 Falseniella ignava | reverse complement strand
TTATTTCTAGACATCGGTGGCCTCCCTCGTTTTCGAGAAAGTCCTTCAACCCCTTGATTATGGTACTCTTGACGCCATCTAGCAATGAGACTTGGATTATTTAATCCCAACTCATTCGCTACGTCTTGATAGGACTTCTCACTTGCTTCATACAACGTAATTGCCTTCAACTTAAATTCTACACTGTATGAATTACTTTTGCGAGAACGTTTTAAACCTTCTATACCTAAAGTTTGATAAGCGTTGATCCATGTTCTAATTTGAATAGTCGATTTGAACTGATATTTTTTAGCCAATGATCTTAAGCTGATGGTTCCAGAAAGATACTCTGCGACCACTTTCATCTTGAATTCTAAACGATATTTAGCCATACAAATACCCCCTAAAGTTGGATTTTTCTTGGTCCAACTTTAGGGGGTCAGTTCA
>NZ_PKHE01000044.1:0-427 GCF_002847645.1 Falseniella ignava | reverse complement strand
CTTAGTGTAAAATAACTGTTGGTAAGCTAAAAGCAAAAAAGATAACCCTCTGCTATACTGTTAGTAACCAAAACACACAGAAAGTTAGAGGGTTATCCATGAATATTGTAACACAAGTTATGCAAGAAATTAGTAAAATGATGACAGATTTATATCATCAAGCGATTCAAGGGGAAGTAGACTTTTCAACGTGTATCAAAACCATTCGCGATACGATGCGTCAACTCTCGGTCGATTTAGGAGAAGATCTCTGTGCAACGATTGAGGAATCACTTTTTGAAAGCCCTGGCAGAAAAGCAAGATATCGCGTTCATCGTAGTCATGATGAAAAAACAATCTCCACACTGATCGGTGATATTAAACTTTCAAGGCGTTATTACAAAGATAAGCAAACGGGTGAGTTCTGCTACTTATTGGATGATTACTT
>NZ_PKHE01000043.1:0-502 GCF_002847645.1 Falseniella ignava | reverse complement strand
TCATGCATAAATTTATTAGTATCACCACTTTCAAAGGTCGAAGCTCAACATAAAATATACTCTAAATTATGTTGACATTTTTATAGCTGGCTTAATAATAGATATGCAAATTAATAAAAAATTTTTGATAATTTACATTTGACAAGATTACTTCCAGGTGATATGATAAATAAAGTCCTAATAAGAGAGGCAAACATTATTTAAAAAACTTAAAAGTTTTTACAAAAAGGTGTTGACTTTATTTCTAGGACGAGGTATTATATAGAAGTTGCTTCTTGGAGGCGACACAAGCTCATTGAAAACTGAACAAAGACAAACACACCAAATGTGAAAGGGTCCAACACAAGTTGGAACAACGATAAATTCGAAACGTAGTTGGAGGCAACCAATTAAAAAAACAAAAGCTAGTAAAAATTTTAGAGTCAATCGAGACTCATGATCTTTCATGAGAGTTTGATCCTGGCTCAGGATGAACGCTGGCGGCGTGCCTAATACATGCAAG
>NZ_PKHE01000042.1:0-778 GCF_002847645.1 Falseniella ignava | reverse complement strand
GCATTTTAAATTCGTAACTATATTTTTTAGACATAAAATGACCCCCATAAAGTTAGTTTTTAACTCTAACTTTCGGGGGTCACCTCAGATAGGGAAAGCTTAAAATTATTCATTAACTAACAAATCTTCCCAAGCGCGTTGCAATTCCATGGCGCGAACTTCTCTTGGTAAGAATCGACGAATTTCATCCTCATTGTAGCCAATTTGCAGACGTTTATCGTCTAAAATAATCGGTCTTCTTAATAATCCAGGTTGTTCTTGAACTAACTGGTAAAAATCTTTCATAGGTAATTCCGAGATATCAATTTCTAGTTCTGCATAAGCTTTAGAACGTAATGAAACGATATCCTCTGTCCCATTTTCAGTCATTTTAAGAATCGATTTAATTTCTACTTCCGATAAAGGCTCAGTAAAAATATTTCTTTCTTGATACTCAATATTATGCATCTCTAACCATGCCTTCGCCTTTCGACATGATGTACAACTTGGTGTCACGAATAATGTAACCATGGCTGTTCTCCTCTCTATGTAGATCCAGCACTGACACTCAATGATTTATATAAACAATGATTTATATAAACATTGAGACTTTCAACAATAAACAAAATAAAGTTACCTATCTTGTTTCTTCTAATTATACCATGAAACCTAATCCATATCAATCTTAATTGGAATAACTATCCTTAAAACTCTCATCTACAAATGATAATGTCTCAAGTAACCGTAAATGAAAATGTCCCACTTTAGTGTATATTAAATCTAAGGAGGGATCTCAATG
>NZ_PKHE01000041.1:0-1007 GCF_002847645.1 Falseniella ignava | reverse complement strand
GTATCGGAAGGTGCGGCTGGATCACCTCCTTTCTAAGGAGACATGGAGCTGCCAAGATGGCAGACGAAGTTATCGACGCACATTGTGTCCGTCTTTGTTTAGTTTTGAGTGAGCTTTATCTCATTCTAATAAATGGTCTGCAAAGATTTGGGCCTGTAGCTCAGCTGGTTAGAGCGCACCCCTGATAAGGGTGAGGTCGGTGGTTCGAGTCCACTCAGGCCCATTAGCAAGCTATTACTAATTTATCTTGCGAACGTACCAAAAAAATGGTATATTAACTATAATTATGGGGAATTAGCTCAGCTGGGAGAGCGCCTGCTTTGCACGCAGGAGGTCAGCGGTTCGATCCCGCTATTCTCCATCGCTAATTATATTAATTAGCACTTTGTTCATTGAAAACTGAATATCGCTTATTATTTCTTCGATGCGAGGAAATAATAAGAAACAATTTCAAAAGTGAAGATATAATTTCTTAAGAAAGAGATATAATCAAACCGAGAATTGACCGAGTTCATCGAAAGATGAAAACAAGTAGCGCGACCATCATAGTGGTTAAGTAAGTAAGGGCGCACGGTGAATGCCTTGGCACTAGGAGCCGATGAAGGACGGGACGAACACCGAAATGCTTTGGGGAGCTGTAAGTAAGCTAAGATCCAGAGATATCCGAATGGGGGAACCCGGCAACCGCAGGTTGTCACACGCAAGTGAGGTAGACGCAGGGAACTGAAACATCTTAGTACCTGCAGGAAGAGAAAGCAAACGCGATTCCCATAGTAGCGGCGAGCGAAGTGGGACGAGCCCAAACCAATGTGCATGCACATTGGGGTTGTAGGACTCAGACGTGGTATGAATTAAGTTAGTCGAAACATCTGGGAAGGTGTGCGGCACAGGGTGAGAGCCCCGTAGACGAAAGCGAGAATCAACCTATGAGTATCCTGAGTACAGCGGAACACGAGGAATTCCGTTGGAATCTGCCAGGACCATCTGGTAAGGCTAAATACTCCCTA
>NZ_PKHE01000040.1:0-1250 GCF_002847645.1 Falseniella ignava | reverse complement strand
CTTGAGTTGTAAAGTTAAATGCAACACTTTCTGTTACATGATTCGATGAACTTAAAATCTCTTTACTTCTTCCCCTAGGAGAAGAAAAAATTTAAATACGACATTGTTGAAAATACTCTTCTGATGAACGTAGCCCTATCACTTCTCTAATCCTTTTATTGATTGCCTGAGTGGCTTGATCGATATCCATTTCTGAAAAAAGATGGATGGATTTTCCTTTAGGGATGAATTCCCTCAACAGTTTATTGAAGTTTTCGTTTGAGCCCCGTTCCCAGGATGCGTAGGCATGACAAAAATATACGTCTGTATTGAGTTCAGACATTAAGGAGAATTCAGAACCATTATCAAAAGTTATTGAAGCAAATAGGTTAGGGTTATCTGCTAGAATCTCTTCAAAGGCATTTTTAACCGTTTGACTTTTATAGTCGCTGATTTTCTTAGTAATGGCATAGCGTGTTTTTCTCTCTACCAAGGTAATGATTGCCGGTTCATTTTTCGTTTTCTTCCCTTTAACCAGATCAGCTTCCCAGTGTCCAAATGTTTCTCTTGATAAGACGTCCTCTGGACGATCGGTGATACTGGTACCTAGGATTCTTTTGTTTTTACCCTTAGGGTTACTATGCTGGTTTTTTCTTGGTTTCAGACGATACATGACAGGTAAGTCATGTGGTTTGATAGACAAAAGACCTTGACGTATATATGAATAGACGGTTTTAAACGTTGGTATATTCTCTACAGGATGCTTTTTTCTATAAAGAGCTATAAATGTCTTTATGTTGTAGAGCCGCTGTTTACCTTTAAACAATCCTTTAGTGAAGGCATCCTCCAGCGCAGAGAAGAAAGCGCTCGAGAAAGAAACAATCTTTTTGCGGACACACTTTAAACGTCTATTTTCATAAACAGATTGACCGGAATCTGAGTAGTACACAGTGACTTTCTTATTATAGCCATTAATCTGCTTGATCTGTTCTACAGTGCCCCGATTAATTTCTCTATGGATTGTGGAGCGGTTACGTCCAAGGCGTCTGCCTATCTCTGCTTTACTAATATCTTCATTTAACCATTTTTCTATTAGCTGTCTTTCTTTAAAGTCTAAATGAGTAAATGATCGGTTCTGATTTGTGTTATAATTATTTGTGGACATGAAGATTCTCCTTTGCTTATTTTGTGGTGATTTAAGTATAACGAATCTTCATGTCTTTTTGTATTTCAGAAATTACTGAGTGTTGCAATTCATTTTACAACACACC
>NZ_PKHE01000004.1:0-90000 GCF_002847645.1 Falseniella ignava | reverse complement strand
TGATGGGGAATTAGCTCAGCTGGGAGAGCGCCTGCTTTGCACGCAGGAGGTCAGCGGTTCGATCCCGCTATTCTCCATTTTGTTAATATGGCGGTGTAGCTCAGCTGGCTAGAGCGTCCGGTTCATACCCGGGAGGTCATGGGTTCGATCCCCTTCGCCGCTATTGTGATTTTGGACCTTTAGCTCAGTTGGTTAGAGCAGGCGGCTCATAACCGTCTTGTCGTAGGTTCGAGTCCTACAAGGTCCATTAAGGGTCTGAAAAAATTATTATATTATTATGGAGGATTACCCAAGTCTGGCTGAAGGGGTCGGTCTTGAAAACCGAAAGGCGGGTCAAACCGTGCGGGGGTTCGAATCCCTCATCCTCCTTTTTTATTATCGCGGGGTGGAGAAGCTGGCATCTCGTCGGGCTCATAACCCGAAGGTCGTAGGTTCGAATCCTACCCCCGCAATTTTTTATTTTGCGGGTGTAGTTTAGTGGTAAAACTACAGCCTTCCAAGCTGTTGTCGCGAGTTCGATTCTCGTCACCCGCTTTTTTTCTATAATGGGCCTGTAGCTCAGCTGGTTAGAGCGCACCCCTGATAAGGGTGAGGTCGGTGGTTCGAGTCCACTCAGGCCCATTGCTTATATCTTGGATTTTGGGGAAGTACTCAAGAGGCTGAAGAGGTGCCCCTGCTAAGGGCATAGGTCGCATTTACGCGGCGCGAGGGTTCAAATCCCTCCTTCTCCGTTGTAATTTATATTATGGTCCGTTGGTCAAGTGGTTAGCTGTTAACTGCTAAGCATAACCAATCTGGAGCTAACCTTAGTGCAGTTAACGATAAGCACTTCCTTATAAAAACATTTTTTTAAGGTCCGTTGGTCAAGTGGTTAGCTGTTAACTGCTAAGCATAACCAATCTGGAGCTAACCTTAGTGCAGTTAACGATAAGCACTTCCTTATAAAAACATTTTTTTAAGGTCCGTTGGTCAAGTGGTTAAGACACCGCCCTTTCACGGCGGTAACACGGGTTCGAATCCCGTACGGATCATTTTAATCTATTTTATCTAGGTCCGGTGGTGTAGTGGTTAACATGCTTGCCTGTCACGCAGGAGATCGCGGGTTCGAGTCCCGTCCGGACCGTTTTTATGCGGGTGTAGTTTAGTGGTAAAACTACAGCCTTCCAAGCTGTTGTCGCGAGTTCGATTCTCGTCACCCGCTTATCACGAGTAGGGTATTTTAAGAAGCCGTTAGGCTTTTTTATTTTGTTATTTTTTTAATCAAAAGAGAGGGTTAGTGAAAGATTTGTGCTTTCACTAACCCTCTTTTTGAATGGATAAATCAGTTTAGTAATAATAGGCAATGGCGTATAGTAATGTAATAATGGTACTGATAGAACAGAGATAATAATGTTTATGATTCATTTGAACTTCATTTTTAACTGGATTGACAATGGGTACTAGCAGAAATACGGATAACAATACAAATATAATCTGTGCGAGGTAATAGAATGTGGATGGTAAACTTAAGTATACCCCTAAACTAACGGCGATAAACGAACTGATAATCATTATACGATTAATCATTTTTGGTTGAATCGCAGGGGTTAAGTATTTATAATAACAGCACATATTGTAAGAACTTAAGCTAATCGCAAACTGAATAAAAACTAATGGAATAAAAGCTATTAATTGCTCTTTTGGTAGACTGTGTATTTGAGAATATAAGGCTATACAATTAAGAATGAATCCGTTAAACATTACCCTTAAGATTAATTGGTAAATTGTCCCTGAAAAATTAAATGGGAAATATTGTAAATGAATAAAGGCTACATACATAAATAAAAGTAGGTTGATTCGCCAATTCATCCTAAAAAATAGTGTGAGTAAAGCAATAGTTAAGATTGCTTCCGAAATAATCAAAAAGATGTTTAGTTTAGGATGATCATAATATCGATCTGTTTTTAAATGAAAAAGATAGTGAGTAGTCTCGGCACCCATCACCATTACACAAAGTAATATAGATGTCGTAAAATTAAATACATTTGAAGTGAAATACCCATAAATAAGGCCAAACAAAACTGTTGATAAGGGATATAACAATAATTTTGTTATAGGTAATTGTAATGTTTTGATTATATTTTTCATAAATTCCCTTTCTTGGTGAATATGTTATGTATATCTTATCTAATATTTGAGTTTGATACAAGATTCAAAACTCATTTACTAGATTATTCATATACGCAGTGTTATAATTCATATGTTACACATCATTATTCCCGATAGGGATTCAATTTAATTGAATGTTGCCTTGTAACCAATATATAAATGGGGGAAAATACATTGAATAAAAATTATTTATTTACATCGGAATCTGTCACTGAAGGACATCCCGATAAAGTAGCAGATCAAATTAGCGATGCTATCTTAGACGCTATTTTAGAGCAAGACCCAAATGCACGGGTAGCATGTGAGACAGCTGTTAATACCGGTCTAGTACTTGTTTTTGGAGAAATTACTACAACAGCGTATGTTGATATTCAATCCATCGTTAGAGAGACCATCCGAGAGATTGGTTATGAAAATTTCAAATATGGATTTGATGCTGATAATGTAGCTGTGTTGGTATCTATTGATGAACAATCACCTGATATTGCCCAAGGGGTAGACCATGCATTAGAATCTCGAGCAGCAGATTCTGAACAGTTAATTGGTGCGGGAGACCAGGGAATTATGTTTGGCTATGCAACTGATGATACGAAAGAATATATTCCTTTAACTGTCTTACTCAGCCACAAATTAGCAGAACGCCTTGCTTTTGTACGTAAATCTGGAATTGTACCTTATTTAGGACCAGATGGTAAGACACAAGTTACCTTTGAATTTGATGAACATCGTCGGCCGATTCGTATCGATAACTTAGTAATTAGTGCTCAACATGCTGAAGAGGTTACATTAGAGCAAGTTCGCAAAGATATTATTCAACATGTAATCGAACCGATTGTATATGAGAAATGGTTAGATGATGAAACACGTATTTTTATTAATCCGACCGGTAAATTTGTTATTGGAGGTCCAGTAGGCGATTCGGGATTAACAGGGCGTAAAATCATCGTAGATACTTATGGGGGTGTTGCACACCATGGAGGAGGAGCATTTTCAGGGAAAGACTGCACCAAAGTTGACCGTTCTGCATCATATGCAGCCCGCTATATTGCTAAAAACTTAGTGGCAGCTGGTGTGGCTAAGGAACTTGAGATTCAGCTTGCTTATGCGATTGGAGTTAGTGAACCTACGAGTATTTATGTGAATACATATAATTCGGCTCAGTACCCAGATGAGGTAATTATCAAATTGATTCGTGATCTATTTGATTTAACGCCAAATGGAATTATATCAATGCTAGATTTACGTCAGCCACGTTATCGTAAGACAGCAGCTTATGGTCATTTCGGACGCAATCTACCAGAGTTTACTTGGGAAAAACTTGATAAAGTTGATGTTATTAAGGATTACCTTGCTAAATAATAATCAAACAAAAATAACGGCATGCCAATTAAAGCACGCCGCTATTTTTTATTTAATGAGGTGTTTAACGACTCTGATTGATAGCATCCTCAACTGCTTCGATAATAGCTTCAGCTAATGAAGTTGGTTGACTTAAATTCAATTGAGTAGAGTTTGAGTTAATAATTGATTGAGAGATTAACTGGTATGTTTTATTTTTTGCCATTTGATCAGAATTAATATTTAAAAATTTAATAGATTTAATTTGTGCATCTTTAAGTGTAACTTCGACTTCAACTTCATGATGATCTTTCTTTGATTTACCCGTATATTTTCCGTTTGATATGGTAGTTTCGGGTTCAATCGTCGTTGCTAGGTCATCTTCTTCGCTGGATTCTTCCTCAGTTATTTCATTCGTTTCGTTGGTTGCTTCAAGTGAGGTAGATTCAGCAGATGTTTCTTCGACATTACTTGTTTCTTCAGTTTCTTCAGTTTTTTCGATAACCTTAGTTGTTTCATCTTCTGTGACTTCGGTTGTTGTAGGAGTTACTTGTTGATCGATGGCAGCAGGCTGTTCTAGTGCTTGACGAACCGATGCTTTAATTAATTCAATTAAAGGTCGTGAATCAAGGGTTTCTCCCTCAATATCGGGGGAATTTGCCATTACAATTAATGATGGGAAATGCTTGATAATTTTTTCAGCATCCTCTGCTTCGCTAGCATAGTCTAGCACTTGAACATCCTCAATTTGTCGGTCATGGACGGATACTTTAACATTAACGTAGTCCGAATCTTCTTTTGCGAGACCAAAGTATATCCCATCATCATATTGAGGGTGATTATTGATGACTTCAATAATATCTGAACCATTATCTATTGATTTAAACGATATTTTATCTGTATAAAATAGTAGTGTAGCAACCCATAAAATGATACTTAGGATAAGAACATTTAGTATTGTTTTTGATTTATTCATTGGATTTATCCTCCTATTCTCTAGTATTCAGTAAAAATATGTTTCTCTGGAACATTCATTTGTTGCAAGAATGTTTCGGTTGCTTGAACAAAGGTTTTGGGGCCACTAGTTATAAAGGACGTTGTATCTAGATCATTGTTATTTAAAAGTTGTTCAAGATAAGTTGCATCGATAAATCCATAATCATATTGGGTTGTTTTTTCATTCGTTAAAATAATTCGATAATTAAAATTTAAGAAAGTCTCTTTAAGTGTATTGAGTATATCAAGCAAATAAATATCTTCCTCAGATGTGAGACTCCAAATTAATGTGATTGGTTGTTCTGATTTTTCTTGATATAGTAGTTGTTGAATCAAGCTTAAACCAGAGAATATCCCACTTCCCGCTGTGAATAGATATAGACTTCGGGCTTGGTTCTTAAGAATATTTCTAGCTTCATTTTGATTAGGGCCTTCTAATATAACATTATCCCCTTGGGATATATTGTTTTGAAAGACTTGTTCTGGTGTTGAGTCCTTAACAACAAAACGCAGTTGATTTCCAGCAAATGAGTCGGGTAACGTGTAAGCTTTTAAAGGATTATCAGTTATGATTTTATTTCCTTGTTTAAAGCGAATGTTAAAAATATCACCCGGCTGATATTGATTGAGTTGTGCATCATTGGATTGAGTGGTAATCAAGTAATGTTGCGCAGTGATTCGGGTGCTATCAATTAATTTATATTTTGGTGATGTATAGGACTGGAATGTTTTAAAAGCATAGACGCCAAGAATAATTAGTGAGTATAAATTAATAAACGTCATAAACAAATTGTTTTGGTTATAGAGTGGAATGAGTGTGATATGGAAGTAAGCCACTAAAGTAGCAATAACAACCACGCGACTCATCCAAAGGTTAATAAAATGACTAAAACGACTAGCGGTTATTTTTTTGAGTTTGTTACGAGCAATTCCAAATGATTGAGGAGAAAAAATTATTGTTAAAAGTACGATGGTTACTAATAGGACTAGACTAATATAGCCTAAAATAGATGAAATACTATCTATTATTAACGTTGGGATAGCTAATCTTGTAAGTAAATGAATGGCTACAAATACAAATAGTAAAACAAAGAAACCTGTGAGGATATCTTTTTGATGTTCCTCAGTTATTTTTTTTCGGAGCCATTTTAGTGGGGTGCTTAGAAAGGCAATCATTAATAATAGGACATAACTGTAAATACCTGAAGTAAGCGCAAGTAATTCCACCATGGTTAAAGGATTTGATTGTCTTAAAACTGCAGCAAATAATGTAATAAACATGAAGACAGTGATAATAGGTAAAAACCATTGATATCTATTTTTATGAGTCATAGTAAACCTCTTTTCTTAAATTTATGAATCTCTTATGACTAATTTTACCATATTTTATACAAGATTACATTGAAACGATGTTCGAAGATATTGATACTAGATGCGCTCGATAGCTAATAATTCCGGCGGGTTATTTTTTTGATTAAGTGCATGATAGTGATATATGTGATATGCCTGTTGATCGATTGTTTTAAGATAATTTAAAAGTTGTTCTTTTTCCACTTGTCCTTCAGAATGTCCAGAATAAATGACAATGAGTATTCGACCTTTTCGAACAAGTCGTGACATAATTTGTTGAAGCGCATTTAATGTTGATTGAGAGCGGGTTGTAATTTGATGATTGCCCCCAGGAAGATATCCCAGATTGAAAATTGCACCATGAATTAAAGAATTTGAATTGAGATAATTGAACAAAGTATCGTGGGAGGCATGAATGAATTGATATGAAGCGGAAGTAGTCTGAAGCTGATTGATTCGTTGATAGGAGTTAAGAATCGCTCTAGCTTGAATATCAAAAGATAATAATCGACCTTTAAAGTTTTTATTACTTAATATAAAATAACTATCATGTCCGTTTCCTAGCGTTGCATCGATAAAAAGTCCTGATGGGAATCGATTGATTGTTTCTTCAAGAAGTTGATGACTAAATCGCATAGCATTGAGCATAAAAATCCCTCCTGAGTTACAAAGTTATTACATGTATTACATGTTAACTAAAAATACCATAAAATCAACACTATTGGCTCTAAATCAGCTATAATTCATAACGTGATAGAATTTCGAAAAATAGGAGGACTGGCGAATGCGTACCCGTCGTAGTATACATAAATATCAACAAAGAAAAAAATCGATGAAGCGAATGGCAACCTTCAATACGGGGCTTGCATTATTGAGTGCTGCTTGTATTGCACCTGCTCATTATCAACAAGCCGGTCACGTATTAACCGTGCACGCGCAAAAATTATCTCCAGCACAATTTTTAAATTTAGTCGCTGATTCAGCAAAACGAATCGCTGCGAATAATGATCTTTATGCGTCTGTTATGATTGCTCAAGCCGCACTTGAATCTGCTTGGGGGAATAGTACGCTTGCTAAAGCGCCTAACCATAACTTATTTGGTATTAAAGGGAAGTATGAAGGACAATCGGTTGAGATGCCAACTTTGGAAGATAATGGTGAAGGAGAGTACTACCAAATTAATGACCACTTCCGTAAATACGATGAGTATGCAGAATCACTAGAAGATTATGCACGTTTGTTAACGGGAGGGCATGACTCAAGCGATTGGCGTTATAACTTCTATGCAGGAGCTCGAAGAAGCAATACCCAAAGTTATCATGATGCGACGAAGCATTTAACAGGGCGTTATGCAACAGATACACGTTATGGACCAAAATTAGATAGCATTATTAAAATGTATAATTTAACGCGTTACGATGTGGTGGATACAACTGCGATTGCAGAGCGCCAAATTAAAGCTGAAGAAGAGCAAAAGCGTCTGGCTGAGCAACAACGTCAATTAGAGCTTCGCCAAGCACAAAATCAAACATCATCAAATTCAACAGGGGTTACTTACGTGGTTCAACCCGGAGATGGATTGTATCGTATTGCTTCTGCTCATGGTATGACATTGAATCAGTTACTCGCACAAACTGGCTTCAATATTAATACAGTGATTCATCCAGGTCAGGTCCTCAATTTAGGAACGGCTGCAAAACCAGTTCAACCTGCAGCACCATCTGAGTCTAAGCCAGCAACTGAATCGAATGAGAATAAAGTTAATACCGAAAAAATTAATCAAACGCCAGCTCCGAGTGCATCCGCACCTCAAGCAACACCAAAACCAATAGTCCCTGCGACACCTGCACCAGCTGCGCCACGTCCTTCACAAGGTGTTTCTACACCTCGTGTTACACAAGGTACCTATGTTGTTCAACGAGGACAAGGATTATATACGATTGCGCGTCAAAATGGAATGACATTAAATGAATTGATGCAAATGAATGGATTAACTTCTTACTTAATTCATCCAGGACAAGTTTTGAAAGTTAAAGGTCAAACTCCTACAGTTTCATCTGCCTCATCTAAGGAAACTGCACCAACAACTCAAGAAACAGTGACAGAAAATAAGGTTACACCAAATGTTCCAGAAACGTCGAATACCGCGACAGCGCCTAATTACACTCAACCTGTAGTGGAATCAACACCGGTAGTTGAAGAGGCCGAATCGAAAGCACCAGCAGCTCCAGCAGAATCAACGCCATCGACGACACAATCACATGTCGTTCAAGCTGGAGATACACTCTATGGAATTTCAATGCGCTACGGTGTCGATGTACATCAATTGATTGCAAATAATCAGGGCTCATCGTTAATTCACGTAGGTCAAGTGATTAATTTTTAATAAACTAAATTAGATCGTAGAAATTATTAGTTATTCAGTGCTGTTTAGAGAGCTTACACCTGGTGAAAGTAAGTCAGTAAGGAGTAATGAACTCATTCTATGCTAGCTTAATTGAAAAAAAGTAGATTAAGCCGTGATATCAACGTTATCGATATTAAGCAAATATAATATAAGAAATAAATTATATTTGAAAATTAGGTGGTACCGCGTTAAGACGCCCTATGTTATGATATGAGTAACATAGGGTTATTTTTATAGAAAAAAGGAGAATTCCAACATGAAATATAATCATCTAGAAATTGAGAAGAAATGGCAAGAATATTGGGAAGAGCATCAAACATTTAAAACATTAGATAGAGGACCTGAACATCCAAAATATTATGTTTTAGATATGTTCCCATATCCATCTGGACAAGGGCTTCACGTTGGGCACCCTGAAGGTTATACTGCAACAGATATTATGGCACGAATGAAGCGTGCGCAAGGTTATGACGTATTACATCCAATGGGATGGGACGCTTTTGGACTTCCAGCTGAACAATATGCGCTTAAAACCGGAAATAACCCCGCAGATTTTACACAAAAAAATATTGATACTTTCCGTCGCCAATTGAAATCACTCGGTTTTAGTTATGATTGGAGCCGGGAAATTGATACAACGAATCCGAAGTATTATAAATGGACCCAATGGATCTTTACGAAATTATACGAAAAAGGGTTAGCCTACGAAGATGAGATGATGGTTAACTGGTGCCCCGACCTCGGAACGGTCTTAGCCAATGAGGAAGTCATTGATGGTGTTTCTGAAGTTGGAGGTTTTCCAGTCTATCGTAAGCCAATGAAACAATGGGTCTTGAAAATTACGGAATATGCAGAACCGTTATTAGAAGGACTCGATGATTTAGATTGGCCAGAGAACGTTAAAGAAATGCAGCGAAACTGGATTGGTAAATCCTCAGGGGCAGTCATTAAATTTAAAGTCGATAGTTTCGATGAAATGATTGAATCCTATACAACGCGTGCTGATACACTATTCGGTGTTAGTTATGTGGTGGTTGCACCTGAGCACCCAGTAGTTAAGCACATCGTAACGCCGGAGTACCAAAAAGAGGTAGAACAATTTTTAAAACAAATCGAAACTAAAAGTGATTTAGAACGTACTTCGCTTAATAAAGATAAATCGGGAGTCTTTACTGGAAGCTATGCCGTTCACCCTGTTACCGAAGAATTAATTCCAATTTGGATAGGTGATTATGTTCTATATAACTATGGGACAGGTGCTGTGATGGCCGTTCCTGCACATGACCAAAGAGATTATGAGTTTGCCCATAAATATGACTTACCGGTTCATCAAGTGATTGAAGGGGATATCTCAGAAGAAGCTTATGTTGAAGATGGAACTCATATTCATTCCGAATTCCTAAATGGCCTTAACAATCAAGATGCCATCGAAAAAATGATTGAATGGTTAGAAGCACATCAAAAAGGTTATGCTGAAATTAATTACCGTTTACGCGACTGGATTTTCTCACGTCAAAGATACTGGGGCGAACCTATCCCAATTATTCACTGGGAAGATGGTACAGTGACGGTTGTTCCAGAAGAAGAATTACCGGTGGAACTTCCTTTAACAGACCAAATCAAACCAAGTGGAACCGGAGAATCACCACTTGCTAATATTTCAGAATGGGTTAATGTTGTAGACCCTGAAACAGGTATGAAGGGGCGCCGTGAGACGAATACGATGCCACAATGGGCAGGTAGCTCATGGTATTTCCTAAGATTTATGGATCCGAATAATGACGAACAATTTGTAAGTCCCGAAGCTATTGCAAAATGGCAGCAGGTGGACCTTTACATTGGTGGAGTAGAACACGCTGTTTTACACTTACTCTATGCACGGTTCTGGCATAAAGTACTTTACGATTTAGGACTCGTTCCAACCAAAGAACCTTTCCAAAAATTATTCAATCAAGGAATGATTTTAGGGGAGAACAATGAAAAAATGTCTAAATCAAAAGGCAATGTAGTAAACCCAGATGATATCGTTCATGATTTTGGTGCGGATACGCTAAGACTTTACGAGATGTTTATGGGGCCTTTAGATGCTTCAATTGCTTGGAGTGAGAAAGGTCTTGAAGGTAGTCGCCGCTTCCTAGACCGTGTCTATCGACTTTTCATTGATGAAGAGACAGGACAGTTGAATCCTAACATTGTCGATTTAGATGATAAGTCGCTTGAGAAAATTTATCATCAAACCGTTAAGAAAGTATCAGAAGATTACGAGCAACTTCATTTTAATACGGCAATTTCACAATTAATGATTTACTTAAATGCAGCACGCGAGCAAAGCGTCTTGCCGAAAACTTATATGGAAGGATTCTTAACCTTAATCGCTCCGATTACGCCACATTTGGCAGAAGAATTGTGGCAGGCGATGGGGCATACGCAATCCATTTCCCTTGAGACATGGCCGACTTATGAAGAAGCACTGACGAAGGATGAAACTGTTGAAGTCGTGATTCAAGTCAATGGCAAATTGATTAAAAAAATGGACATTGAAATTGATTTGTCAAATGCAGAAGTTGAGTCTATGGCACGCAAAATGATCGAGCAAAAAACAGATTATGACCATGAAAAAATAAGAAAGGTTATCGTTGTTCCGAATCGTTTAGTTAATATTGTTATTAAGTAATGATATGAAAGGAGGCTGCTTATGGTTAAAAAGTATAAAAGAGATGACCTGAAGTCAACGCATGATTTATCGCATACAATTGAGTTTACTTCAGAAGATCGTAAGAAGTTACGTGACCCAAATCCGCAACCTATTGATGGTGACTACTTTACTCAATCTGATGATTTATCTGCTAATGAGTCGTCTGAATCTATATCTGAGCCGTTTGGGTCTAATTCAACATCCGAGTTTGAAACACCGTATAACGAATTTCGTTATGTTTCGATTCGTGAACAGTTGAAAGAGCAAGCTGAAGCAGAAGCAAGCAATGCTGAAAAACGCAAATGGATCCAACCGAGTTATGAAGAACATTATGATATGAATCAATTAGATGATATTCAAGCCTATAATCAATTTGAGATGGAGACAGATCAAGAAGGTGAAATATCAGAGATTCAGGAGGATCACTCTTTATGGCATACGATTCAAATGAAGTTGAATCTAAACTCTCGCCATTCCAATGTATTAGAAACACTGGATCAAGATGAGGAAAATAAGGGTGACAAAACAGAGGAAAATGAATTCGATGTCGAAAGTACTGAGCTAGAAGAGCCTGAATTAACGAATATAACAAAATCATCGCCTGCAAAAGAAGTTGATAACGATGCTGTTTCTACGGGTGGAAGCTGGTTTAAACGATTAAAATCATTTTATACAGGAGAGTATCTTGTAGAAGATGAAAGTGAAGATGTGGATATAGAGCCTAAAGAATTCGATACACTTGAGGAAGAAACTTCGGTGGAAGATACGCCAGTGACAGTTGAATCAAAAGAAATCACCCCGAAAAAAGGAAATTCAATCTTAAATAAGCTTCGCAATTTATATAATCCACAAGTTGAAGAAAATGAAGAAACGGAATCAGTAATCGAAATTGAAGTAAATATAGTAAATGATGTTACCCAAGAGATTGATGCAAAAACTGATGAGGATACTCAACGGCACACTGAAGAGACGACTTCATCCTTATCCGATGAAGCCGAAACTGAAGCTGAAGTAGAGATATCTAATCTCGACCAAAATCAACAAGAAGAACAAGGTGAAGGCCTTTCGGTCAATCAATTAAAAGAAATCCTTGAAAAATCAAACGAGACAATCAATCAAGTATCTTCTTCAGAGGAAAAAGTTGAAGCTGGATCGACCGAATCTGAAATTGAAAACACCTTTTCACATATTGGTAAAGGACAGGTAGATAAAATAGACAATCTAATCACCGAGGAGAATTCGATTGAGACAACCAGTGCGACAGAAATGTTGGAAGAGGAACCTGAAACAATTGAGCCAATTATTACCGAACAACGGATGGAAGAAGATCTTACGACGGGTCAATTAATTGCTGAAGAAGTGGATGAAAGCCTGCATGATAAGCGCTCTATAGTAGGTGGTGCAACGTGGTTAACAATGGGAAGTGTCTTCTCCCGTATTATTGGCGCACTCTATATTATTCCATGGGCCAGTATGTTTGGTGAATCTTATACGAAAGTTAATATTTTGTACAGTATAGGCTATAAACCATATGCGTTATTTTTAGCGATTGCTACAGCCGGATTCCCAAGTGCGATTGCTAAGCAAATGTCGTATTTCCATGCGCATAACGAATATAAAGTCGCTAATAAACTATTCAAAAATAGTTTGTATATTATGATTGGTACCGGAATTGTTTCTGCTTTAATATTATTTATCACCGCACCATGGATAGCCTCGATGTCGGCAACTCAAAATGTGGATGCAGCCACAACGGTCATCCGTTCATTAACACCTGCGTTACTAATTTTACCAGGAATGAGCTTATTACGAGGTTATTTCCAAGGTTTTAATGATATGAAACAAACGGCTATTTCACAGATTTTAGAACAATTAGCGCGAGTGGCATATTTACTAGTTGCAACGTATGCGATTCTTAAAATACAACAAGGAGAGCCAACTACAGCAGTCGTACATTCAACTTTCGCTGCTTTCATCGGTGCGATACTATCCCTAGGTTATTTATTATTTGAGTACTTTAGATATAAGCCTCAAACGGATAAGTTAATGTCACAATCATCTAATAAAATTGATATTGATTTTAATGAAAGTATGACGCTAGTCTTAAAAGATAGTATTCCATTTATTTTATTAGGATCAGGAATCATTATTGCACAATTTATAGACCAATTATCTTTTGGCCAAATTTTAAGCCGAACATCATCGTTAATGTTCTCTGAAATCTCACAACTCTATGGTTTAATGAGCCTTGATATTGATAAATTAGTGATGATTATTATTTCCGTCGCTGTAGCGCTTGCTTCCTCATTAGTTCCAACCATTACAAGTTATTACGCAAAACGTAACTTAGAAGGAACGAGTGAGATGGTGACGCATATTATGTCTATTTTCTTTATTGTTATGTTGCCTGCTGCTTTAGGTATGGCAGCTATTGCAAACAATCTCTATTTCTTCTTCTTTGAATACGGTATTGAAGCAGGGCCTAACTTATTAGTGACTGGAGCGATTTCAAGTGTGATATTAGGACTTTATACGGTCTTATCAACCATCCTGCAATCAATGAATCAACGTCGTTTAGCTGTACGATATTTATTAGTAGGTTTACTTGTCAAATTAGTCGTACAATTTCCAATGGTGGCATTACTGAAGGCTCATGGTGCACTTATTGCAACCATGATTGGCTTTACAGTGACAAGTACTTTAAGTTGGATTGCGATTTCGAAAAAATTAAAAATTAACTATGATGTCTTGTTAACGAATATGGTACGAATTTTTATCGCCTCGATTACGATGACAGTGGCTGCAGTCTTATGGAATCAATTAGTAAATGTATTAATTCCGGGAGATGGGCGCTGGATGCTGCTTATTAAGATTATGATTGTTGTATTCGTATCCGTTGTAATCTATGTGATTGCACTTGGATTACTGAATTTATTGCATATTATACTGGGGAATCGATATCAAAAAATACAAGATGAAATGAGGTTTGTAGAGTGAGACTTGATAAGTTATTAAGCCACTCGGGATTCGGTACCCGCAAAGATGTTAAGAAGCTTATACAATCTGGAGCGATTACGATAAATGGGGAGACGGTGACAAAGTCAAGTCTACACATTGAACCCGAAACAGATCTAGTATGTTGTTATGATGAACCCATCGCTTACCAACAGTATTATTATGTGATGTTAAATAAACCGGATGGAATTATTAGCGCAACATTTGATCATCTCCATGAAACAGTGATTGACTGGGTTGCGCTTGATTATCAACATGTCGATTTATTCCCCGTAGGTAGGTTAGATATTGACACAACTGGGTTATTACTTTTAACAAATGATGGCCAATTAGCCCATCGATTGACTTCGCCAAAACATCAAGTCCCTAAAGTTTATCAAGCGAAAATTGCTAAATCGATTACTGATGTGGATATTGCAACATTTCAAAATGGGATAAAAATCGATGATTATGTGACTCGCCCCGCCCAATTACGAAGTTTGCCATCCAATCAACCCGATGAAATATGGGCTGAGGTGACGATTTATGAGGGCAAGTTTCATCAAGTTAAAAAAATGTTTCAATCTATTGACAATTTGGTCTTAAAGCTTCATCGTATAAGTATGGGACCGATTACTTTAGATGAACATCTCGCTGAAGGGGAATACCGCGAGTTAACTGCTGAAGAATTGCGTCTATTAAAAGAAATATAAGGTAGAAAGAAGGAGCACAATGGAAAACATTCAATGGTTAGAAGAGGTTACTAAACGTAAAGAATCAATTCTTGAAGATCTATTCCGTCAATTAAGAATTCCGTCAGTTCGAGAAGATGATAAAGCGACAGAAGATGCGCCGGTTGGCCCAGGTCCTAAAGCAGCACTTGAAGATTTTATGGCGATGGCTAAAGAAGATGGTTTTACGACCAAGCAATATGGCCCATGGGCTGGACGTGTAGAGTTCGGTGAAGGTGAAGAATTATTAGGGATCTTAGGACATTTAGATGTAGTTCCGGTTGGAACAGGTTGGGAGACCGATCCGTTTGAACCACAAATTATCGATGAAAAAATCTATGCTCGAGGATCAAGCGATGATAAAGGGCCTACCATTGCGGCATATCATGCGATTAAACTATTGCTCGAATTAGGTGTTAAATTTAATAAGCGAATTCACTTAATTATCGGAACCGACGAAGAGTCTGGTTGGCAATGTATGGATCATTACTTTGCAGAAGCTGAAATGCCAGATTTTGGTTTCTCTCCGGATGGGAATTTCCCAATTATTAACGGTGAAAAAGGAAATGTTTCAGCGATAATTACACAATCAGATCAAACGAAGGTAGAGGGCGATTATCACCTAGTTTCATTAAATGCGGGATTACGTGCGAATATGGTTCCGCAAGATTGTGATGCGGTTGTTCAAGGAGCTGATTTAGAAACATTGGCAGAAGCATTTGATTCTTTTGTCAAAGAACATCCAAATCACTTAAAAGGTTCTTATGAAATTGAGAGTGACCAAATTACGTTCCATTTAGTAGGTAAAGCTGCTCATGGTTCTACGCCACATGTAGGAGTGAATGCAGCTACTCATTTATCACAATTTTTAGTGAACTATACTTTCGACCAACAAGATGCGAACCATTTGGTTCAAATGCTGTCACATCAACTATATGAAGGATTTGACGGTTCAGGTATTGGTGTTAACCATACGCATGATGTGATGGGTGAATTAAGTATGAACGTCGGTGTTGTTAATTATCAAGACCGAAAAGGGATGGATATCAATGTTAACTTCCGTTATCCAGAAGGAACAAATCCAGAACGTATTCATGAAGGAATGAAAAAAGCACTGACAGAATATTCTCTATCGATTGAAATGGGCGAAGCGAAAGAACCTCATTATGTTCCAGCAGATGACCCAATGGTTGAAACATTATTACAAGTATACGAAAACCAAACAGGTGAAAAAGGTTATGAAAAAACCATTGGAGGCGGCACATATGGACGCTTAATGCCACGTGGTGTGGCGTATGGCGCGCTATTCCCAGACTCTACAGACACAATGCACCAAGCGAATGAATTCTTTAGCGTCAGTGATTTATTAAGATGTACTGCAATTTATGCTGAAGCAATTTATCGCTTAACCCGTTAAAATGTCAATCGAAGTCATTCGCTCAGCCAATAATGCTAAACTACGGTCTTGGCGAAAACTAGCTACCTCGAAAGAAAGACGAAAACAACAAAAGTATCTCGTCGAAGGCACTCATTTAGTGGAGGAAGCACTAAAACATCAAGTAGCGATGGATAGTTTAATCATGACAGAAAGTTACTATGCGGAACAATGGGACCATCTGCAAACGCATGACCAGTGCTTTACACCGGTGCTGATTGCCGATTCATTAGCAAGTCAGCTGGCTCAAACACCTTCTCCGCAAGGCATTTTTGCAGTGATTGAGGTGGCGAATGATCAGAACCTACCGCTCATTGATGGGAATAAGTATTTACTCGTAGACCGAATTCAAGATCCGGGAAATTTAGGGACAATGATTCGTACAGCGGATGCAGCTGGGATTGATGCGATCATATTGGGAGAAGGATGTGTCGATCTCTATAATGATAAAGTCATCCGATCGACTCAAGGCTCATTATGGCATCTTCCGATAGTAAATTTGAGCCTGGAAGAAGCTATTCCATTATTACAGCAACACGACATCCAAGTTTATGGGACGGGATTAGATTCTTCAGCTGTCCCTTATTATGACTTAGATACACAAAACCCTTGTGCTTGGCTGATGGGTAATGAAGGGCAGGGAGTAGCCCCTAAGTTACTAGGGATGTGCGACCAAGTTACCTATATTCCAATGCAAGGACAGGCTGAATCATTAAATGTTGCGATTGCAACCGCAATTCTCTTATTTCAAGCAAATTGTCCGAAATAATCATCAAAGCTTAATAAAAAATTCATAGGTTTTCGCATATAAGTAGCGTATAATAAACATTAAAGTTCATAAATAGAGGAGAAGGTTATTTGTTAAAAGATTGGATTCACGATCTAGAATATCTTGAGATGGTACATGACTTAATGGATCATTCGGATGTTCAACGATTAGCAAACTACACTCATCATCATATTACGACGCGTTTAGCGCATTCGATTGGTGTATCCTATCGTAGTTATCGTTGGGCAAAGCGTTTGGGCTTAAATGCACGTGCTGTCGCACGAGCGGGTTTATTACATGATTTATTCTTTTACGAATCAATCGATAAGCATACTGCTGGCCCACGTGGACATAATTATGAACATCCGAGAATTGCTTTAGAGAATGCTTTAAAGATTACAGAACTATCAGATGTTGAACAAGACATTATTTTGAAACATATGTTTGGTGCGACGTTAGACATCCCACGCTATATCGAAAGCTGGTTAGTCACCCTGATGGATAAGCGGTGTAGTATTGCGGAAGGATCACATTATTGTTCTCACAAAATAAGTTATTACTTGAACCAATATCGTTTCTACCGCCAAATGAAGCGTTATGCTGCTAAAGCGATTATTTAATCTATTTATCGATGCGTTTAATTCATAAACATGCTATAGTTAGATAACAACGATGACGAAATCACTAAAGTACGCCAACCACAGAGATATTTAGCAAGGCTGAAACTAAATAATATAAGTCGCACTTTAATTTCAATTTCCGAGTTAATCTGTTAAGAATCAATTTTGATTTGAAAAAGATTCCGCTGATCACGGTTACAGATTGAGAGCCCAGTCTATGTTATTTTCATAGAATGGGAATAAGGGTGGTACCACGGTAGCGCGTCCCTTTTTGGGATGCGCTACTTTTTATATTTTATTAGAAAAATTAGGAGGATTGGCCATGATTGAACAATTAGTACAAGAGATAGACCAACTGAGTCAAGAAGCGGTTGCTGCCATCCAACAAGCAGAAGAATCATCACAGCTTGAAGCAATACGTATTCAATATACTGGTAAGAAAGGTGCACTACAAGCTTATACACAAAAGATGAAGGATTTATCCAATGACGATAAACCAAAGCTAGGTAAAGCAATCTCATCTTTTAACCAATCATTTAATGAAGTTTTCCAAACACAATTATCCCAAATAAAAGAAAAAGAACTGAATCAACAATTGATGAGTGAATCAATTGATATTACTTTACCGGGCTACTCTAAACCTTTCGGCACAGCCCATATATTAAGTCAAACTTTAATGGAGATTGAAGATTTCTTTATTGGCTTAGGATATCAAGTGATTGACGGATTTGAAGTCGAACAAGATTTGTATAACTTTGAGAAGATGAATTTACCGAAGAATCATCCTGCCCGTGATATGCAAGATACGTTTTATATTAACGATGAATTACTCTTACGTACGCATACATCACCTGTTCAAGCACGAACGATGGAGCAACATGATTTTGAAAAAAACGGTCCATTAATGATGATTAGTCCGGGGAAAGTCTACCGCCGAGATGATGATGATGCGACGCACTCACATCAATTCCAACAGATTGAGGGACTCGTTATTGCATCTGAAGTAACCTTAGCTGATTTAAAAGGGACCTTACTCGCATTTTCTAAAAAAATGTTTGGCCAAGACCGCGAAATTCGTCTCCGTCCAAGTTATTTCCCGTTTACTGAACCGTCTGTTGAAGTGGACGTGAACTGCTTCAAATGTGGAGGTAAAGGATGTAATGTCTGTAAGCAAACCGGTTGGATTGAAATATTAGGCGCTGGAATGGTTCATCCAAATGTACTCGAGATGTCAGGTGTTGATAGTCAACGTTATAGCGGATTTGCTTTTGGACTTGGAATTGAACGGGTAGCGATGTTGAAATACAATATTGATGATATTCGTCATTTTTATCAAAATGATTTACGCTTCTTAAATCAATTTAAAGGAGGGACCTTATAATGTATCTTAGCTTAGAATGGTTATCCGATTTTTTAGAATTATCTCATGTTGATAGTGAACAGTTAGCTGAACGAATTTCACGTACCGGGATTGAAATTGAAGGCGTAGAAAATTACGGCAAAACCTTAAGTCATCTTGTGGTTGGCTTTGTCGAACATTTAGAGCCACATCCAGAAGCAGATAAGCTTAATATTGCCCAAGTAAAAGTTGGAGACGACCAAGTATTACAAATTGTCTGTGGCGCACCGAATATTGTTCAAGGTGCTAAAGTAATTTGTGCTTTACCAGGGGCAGTATTACCAATGGGCGAAATTCAACAAACTGAAATTCGTAATATTCCTTCATCAGGAATGCTTTGCTCTTATGAAGAGTTAGGCTTTAAATCCAATGTCATACCAAAAAAATATAGTGATGGCATTGTGTTATTACCTGAAGATGCGCCAGTCGGTGAAGATATTATTACTTATCTAAAATTAAATAATCCGATTTTTGAATTAAGCTTAACGCCCAACCGTGCGGATGCATTAAGTGTGCTAGGTAATGCCTATGAAGTAGGAGCAATTTTAAGTCAGACGCCAAAAATCCAAAGTGTCTCGACAGAATTAACACAAGTTGAAACTTTAGCAGATTTGAAAGAGCTTAAGGTAGATGCCAATGTAAGCGAGCAGTACCAGTTACGTTTAATTCAAAATGTGAAAGTGGCAGAAAGTCCGATTTGGATGCAAATGCGCTTGATGAAATCAGGGATTCGTCCCGTAAATAATATTGTCGATATTACTAATTACTTATTACTGTTATACGGACAACCGATGCATGCATTTGATTATGACAAGTTGACAAGTGATACCATTGAAGTTCGTTATGCCAAAGATGGTGAGAAACTGTTGACACTTGATCAAGTAGAACGCTCGCTTGTTGAAGGAGATGGCGTTATTTGTGACGGAGACCGTCCAATTGCTTTAGCCGGAGTGATGGGTGGTTATGATACCGAAGTAACCGAATCAACGAAAAATGTCTTACTTGAGACCGCCATCTTTAATCCACAAGCGGTTCGCTTAACGTCTAAACGTTTAGGGTTAAGATCAGAATCTAGTCAACGTTTCGAGAAAGGTTTGAATAAACAAACGGTTAATGCTTCAGGTGATTATGCAGTGGAGCTAATGCAACAACTTGCCGGTGGTACAGCAATTCCAGGTTATTTAGCCCAAACGAGTGTGCAAGCTGAACCGGTTACGGTGACCGTTCGCCGTGACGCAATCGAACGACAAATTGGGATTGAACTGACTGATTCAGAATTAGAAGAAATTATTCAACGTTTAGGATTTACCATCACTTTAAATGGGGAAACGTTCGATGTTCAAGTACCGCCAAGACGTTGGGATATTCAAATTGAACCCGATGTGATTGAGGAAATTGCTCGGATTTATGGTTATGATCATATACCGAATACTTTACCGCAAATTCAGTCACCACTATCTGGCTTGAAGCCTCAACAATTGATGCGTCGCACGACACGACGAGTGATGGAAGGGCTAGGACTGCATGAAGTGATTAGTTATAGTTTACAATCATCGAAGCACGCTCAGTTATTGGCAAATCCTAATACCCCATTAATCCAGCTGGCACTACCACTTAGTGAGGAACGCTCAGTATTACGTCAAAGTCTCCTACCAGCCTTACTTGAAATTACACAATATAATCAAGCGCGTCGTAATGATGACTTGGCATTATTTGAGTTAGGACGTGTCTTCCAAGGACACGCAGATGCCCGTAAAATGCCTGAAGAAGTCGATCGATTAGGCATTATTTTATCCGGTCACGCTCAAGTGGATAGTTGGTCACAAAAAGCTCGTTATTATGACTTCTATGATCTAAAAGGGATGTTAGAGACATACTTTGAGCAGCTACAAATCCAATCCTTAATCCAGTGGGAAAAGGTAGAAAGTATCGAAGAACTTCATCCAGGTCGCTCAGCTCAAATTAAACTTGGCGACCAAGTGATTGGAATCATTGGTCAGATTCATCCGACACTGTGTCGTGATTATGATATTCATTCACACACATATTTTGCTGAGATTTATCTTGATCGAGTGTACCCAGTTGCGTTGCCGGAACGCAGCCAACAAGCGATACCAAAATATCCAGCCTCAATGCGTGATATCGCATTACTGGTCTCTAAAACACAAAACCACCAGCAAATTGTCGATACAATTTATGCGAGTGGCTTTGAATATTTAGAGTCGGTCACCTTATTTGATTACTATCAAGGTGAGGCAATCGATAGCGACCATATTTCATTAGCTTATCGTTTAATCTTCCAAAATCCAGATCAAACGATGTCCGATGAAGATGTGGATCAGGCAATGCAACGCATTGAATCTGCGCTACTTCAATTAGACGACATCCAGTTGCGTTAATTTAATATTTTTTCAGTGTTGCGGAAATGGAGCTTGGCTATCTCATCTAAGATGGCAGCTCCATATTTTTGTGTTAATTCACGTCCTACTTGATCGACCTGTGTCCCAGCTCCGGAAGGGAGTGTGCATTGATACGGCGCGCCGAATCTTCTTAGCGATTCTAAGAATAAATGACGCGCAATAATCGAAGCACAAGCGACGGATAGATATTGGGACTCTGCTTGTGTTTTAAAGAGAATCAGCGATCGATCGATAGTTTCTCGACCTGTTAAATAATGATAGAAATTTTTAGGCGTGGTAAATTGGTCGATAATAATTCGTTCGACCGGCTGATTTTCAATTTTTTGAAGAAGCTGTTGGCAATTTGTATAGTGCATCATGACTTTCAGGCTGACGGCATTATATTTGATACCCATGACTTTGTTATATTGTTTAGGGGATACTTCAATGACATTATAGAATAAACGCTCCATAAGTTTGGGTGCGATGGCTTCAATTTGTGGGTCCGTTAACTTTTTGGAATCATTGACTTTGAGAGCTTTGACCCAATCGATATCTTCCGGACGTAAATAGACACTGGCAACTACTAATGATCCGAAATAACTACCGTTCCCAACTTCATCGCTACCGATGACACAATATTGTTGGCTAACCATGGTTGAAACAGAACGCGTTTGAGTATTGGGTGTCGTCTTCGTACAAGCTTGAGGCGGAGTAATCCAATCGAACTGTTGGCTCAGTTGTTGTAGTTCATTGAGCGTATGATTTCCTTGGAACAGCACTTTGCCACTTGCATAGGCTGTAATGGTTGTTTGTTGGTGCACCGCTCGAAATACACTGTAAGGAACCGATGATGTAAGATGAGGTTGATAGTATTGTTTGAGTTGTTGGAGTTGTGACGGGGTCATTTTTAAAGTGTGTTGTTTCATTGAATATGCTCCTTTAATAGTTTTTTGGCACGCAGGCTGTTTTTTTGGTAAAATAAAGGTATTAAAGTTAGAGTAGGTGAGGATTTTGCACAAACGTTTTAGAACCACCATTAATGGTAAAGACTATGTTATCACAGGTGAGAAAAGTGCTCAACATATGGATGTAGTGATTGATCTATTGAAAACACAACTTGAACAATTACATCATATTGATCCGACATTAGATACGACGGACCGCTGTATTCTTATGGCAATTAATGCTATTTCAGATAGTTTAAGTCGTGAAAATCGTATTAAACAACTTGAAGAAGAGATTCAGGCCATCAAATCTCAAAACGGCATGAATTTCAAATAAAAATTCAAATCGAGGTGCAACATGCTTACAATTGTTATATTATTAATTTTTGTATTAAGTTTTTATATGGGATGGCGTCGAGGACTCATTATGCAAGCAATCCGCTTTTTAGGCTATATCATTACCTTTATATTGGCAACGCAATTTTTTGAACCCTTATCGAAATGGATTGAGATGATTATTCCATTTCCATCCATTCAACCCGATACACAATTGGCTATCTACGATGAAGCCATTAGTTTTATGTTGGATACGGCATTTTATCGTGTCTTGACCTTTATGTTAATCGGACTTATCGGTTGGTTAGTGACCAATTATGTGTCACTCTTCTTTAACCGATTGATGTACTATGATGTTTTGCATCATATTAATCGGATCGGTGGGGGTATCATCAATTTGATTATTGCTTATATTATTGTTTTTATTATTTTATTTGCGTTATCTCTTATTCCAGTTGAATTTATTCAACAACAATTTGTGAATAATCCTTTAGCCTATGGTATTGTCGCTAATACACCATTACTATCTGATTTTGCAGCACAAATGTGGTTATCTGTGAACCCATTATCTTAGATTACGATTAATCTGTCAGAGAGGAGGGCAATAGTGTTCGATCAAAAAATATTAAAGACGCTAGAATACCATAAAATTAAACAACACCTCATCGAGCGCGTACAAACGGAAATGGGGCATCAGTTTGTTATCAAACAACTTCCCCAAACTAAACAGGCAACCATTCAACGCTTATTAGATGAGACCGAAGAAGCTGTACGAATTCTTTCGCTACCAGCTACGCTACCGATTCCCCGTATTTCCAATGTTCGTGAATCCATCAAACGTGTTGAAATCGGGGCCCGACTTAACGGGAAAGAACTTGCTGAACTAGGTAAGTTGTTAAGTACGACTTCGCAACTAGTTCGATTTTTTTCGCAGTTAGAAGAGAATAATCAAATTTTCCCTCAGTTAAATGAATGGATACAAAAAATGGTCAGTTTACCAGAAATTGAACAACGAATTGATCAAACGGTTGATTCGGATGGAATCATTTTAGACACAGCGAGTTCTGAATTGAATCGCATTCGCCGCGCGCAGCTTCGTACCGAACAATCGATCCGTGAAACCTTAAATACGATCATCAAATCAAAAGCCAACCTATTATCTGATACATTGATTACAATTCGTAATCAACGCTATGTCATTCCAGTTAAAACGGATTACCGTGCTCAAATTAAGGGGACTGTCTATGACCAGAGTAGTACCGGGCAAACCTTATTTATTGAGCCACAAAGTGTCACTAATTTGAACAATCAATTAGCTGCCCTACGTAGTGAAGAAAAGGTTGAAGTTGACCGCATTCTAGATGAAGTAACAGAGCAGTTATTGCCTTATTTATCAGAAATCAATCAAAATTATTACGCACTGGGATACCTTGATTATGTGCAAGCAAGGGCGGAATATTCTCTGGCAATCGAAGGGACGAAGCCAACACTATCGCCAGAACGAGAAGTACGAATTTGGCAAGCGCGTCATCCATTAATCGATCCAAAGCAAATTGTAGCGAATGATATTTTAATCGGTGGTGATTATCAGTCATTGATTATTACCGGACCTAATACAGGGGGTAAGACAATCTTACTGAAAACATTCGGTATGCTGCAGATTATGGGACAGTCGGGACTCTATATACCGGCAGAAGAGGCAAGTCAAATCGGCATTTTCGATCAAGTTTATGCGGATATTGGTGATGAACAATCGATTGAACAAAACTTGAGTACTTTCTCTAGTCACATGACAAATATTGTCTCCATCATTCAACGAGCTACCTATCAGTCATTGATTTTGCTTGATGAACTAGGTTCAGGAACGGATCCGCAAGAAGGAGCGGCGCTCGCGATGGCCATATTGGATTACTTCCAATCCGTAGGTTCGATTGTACTTGCAACCACTCACTACCCTGAGCTCAAAGTATATGCGAATCACGCCGCAAATACTCAAAATGCTAGTATGGAATTCAATGATCAGACACTATCACCTACCTATCGCTTATTAATTGGCATCCCAGGGCGCAGTAATGCCTTAGAAATTTCAAAACGCTTAGGCTTGCGCTCGGATATTATTGAAAAAGCTCAATCGGGAGTCCAACAAGAAAGCCAGCAGTTGAACGACATGGTAATGCAGCTAGATCAAGAGCGTCGCGAGATGGAAGAAGAACATCAACAAACGCAACGTTACCTCGATGATGCACAGACCTTACTTGATCGTCTGAAGAATGAATACCAACAGTGGTTGAATGCTAAAGAAGATTTGATGGCACAAGCGAAACGTGAAGCCAATCAATATATAGAAGCAAAAAAAGAAGAAGCAGAAAAGATTATTTCAGATATTCGAGATTTACAGCTCGAACAATCAAGTCAGCAACCTATTAAAGAACATACGTTTATCGAAAATAAAAAACGTCTCGGTGACTTAACGGAACCAGAACGTTTGAAGAAAAATAAAGTCTTGCAACGTGCCAAAAAGCCACAACGAATTGAAGTAGGAGACGAAGTTGAAGTTTTGGCATATCAACAGCGCGGGACAATCGTTGAGATTCCATCATCTAAAGAATACATTGTACAAATGGGCGTAATGAAGATGAAAGTAGCAGCTTCTGAAGTAAAACTTCTCGAATCTGTCGAACCTCAAAGAAGACTGAACGTTCAACGACATGCTGGTTCTAAAGTAAGCACCTCACTTGATTTAAGAGGTGAACGGTTTGATGCTGCGTTGAGAAGATTAAGCCAGTATTTAGATCAGGCGTTATTATCCAACCATCCGATGGTGACAATTATCCATGGCAAAGGGACCGGCGCATTACGCAAGGGTGTCCAACAAGCATTAGCTAATCATCCACAAGTGGAACGCTTTGAATATTCTCCTCCTAACGCAGGTGGCGATGGCTCTACTATTGTCTATTTTAAGGGTTAAGCATATTGAGAAGATTATTGCCTTGTGTCTGTTATAATATGGTTATTCAGAAAGGAGAGAAAACAATGGTACAAGACATACGTGATGAACAATTTAATGAACTTACTAAATCAGGGGTTGTATTAGTCGACTTCTGGGCGCCATGGTGCGGACCATGTCGCATGCAATCACCTGTTATTGAAACATTAAGCCAAGCAATGGAGGGCGAAGTTGAATTCTACAAAATGAATGTGGATGAAGAAGTCAAGACAGCACAACAATTTGGCATTATGTCAATTCCAACGATGATTGTAAAAAAAGATGATGAAGTTGTTGAAACGTTGGTCGGTTATCACGATCAAGCTCGTTTAGAACAAATTTTAAGACAATATCTTTAAAAATTAAACATCTCGAGCAGCTATTTCTAGCGACTTGAGATGTTTTTTTGCATGATGATATTGACAGTGATACAAATGTATAATAAAATGATACTAACGAATGAAAGGAGATAATGATTATGAAAGACGTTACTCGCGCTTCAATCTTTAAACCGGCACAGCGTTCGATGAGATTCAATGCACGTTGGCTTTATATTCCATTTATCCTAGGTATTTTACTATACTATTATATTGTCTTACCTCCAATCCATTATGCATCGATGGCATTTTGGATGTTCTTACTGATTATAACAGCGGGTATTCTAGTCATTGAATTATTAAATGATTCACTTCAAGTTGTTAAAAAAGCTTCCTGGGGACAATATAGACAAGCATTTAAGCAGTTATCCTGGAAGTATCGTTTATTAATTTTACCGTGGCCGATTATTTTAGTGGTCGGTATTGTCAGTAATTTAATCTTTTCGCCATTTTTCATGTCGAATAAATACGCGAATATGATTGACGTACATCAGGAAGATTTTGCGGAAGATTTCCCAGAAACAGATGTGTCACAAATTCCATTGGTAGACCGAGATACAGCAGTTCGTTTAGGGAATCGTCAGCTAGGTAACTTAACAGAGCTTGTTTCTCAATTTGTTCCTTCACCTGACTACACCCAAATCAATATCAATTCGCATCCTTATCGAGTGACCCCACTAGAATATGCTGGATTTTTCCGTTGGGTAAATAATTTTAAGAAAGGAATTCCTCATTACTTACAAATTGATAATGTGACGGGGGAGGTCCAACTTAAAACACCGGAACAACCGATTCGCTATAGTTATTCTGAATTATTGAATCGAAATGTTTTGCGTCACCTTCGTTTTAATTATCCATTTACTTTATTTAATGCACCAGCTTTTGAGGTGGATGATGAAGGAACACCGTATTATATCGCTTCAACTTATGGTCGGAATTTCTTCTTACGTGAACCTGAAGTTACCGGTGTGATAACCGTGAACGCAATGACAGGGGAGACACAACACTATCCGTTGGAATCCATTCCTACTTGGATTGACCGAGTCTATCCTGCGAATTTAATTATTCATCAATTAACGATGCGTGGACACTATAGTAATGGATTCTTTAACTATTATTTTGCACAAAATGGTGTTACCGAACCGACTGAAGGATATAATTATTTGCCAATGGATGATGACTTATACTTATATACCGGAATTACGTCAGTCGTTGCAGATGACTCCAATATTGGCTTTATGTTGGTGAATTTACGAACGAAAGATGCAACCTTCTATCCTCTGAGTGCTGCGGAAGAGTTCTCTACAATGGACTCCGCAGAAGGTAGCGTTCAAGAGAAAGAGTATAAGGCTACATTCCCACTGCTAATTAATATCGAGGGACGACCACTATATATCTTAACTTTGAAAGATCAATCTGGTTTAATCAAAGCCTATGCCTTGATTGATGCGCAAAATTATCAGAAAGTTTATGTTGAATCTTCTGTTAACAAGCTTATGCAAACCTATGCTCTAGAAAATTCGATTGAGGTTGAAGAAATTGAATTTGAAGATGGAGACCTCAATCATGTTGAGGGTCTAATTCAATCGATTCAAGCGGCTGTTGTCGATGGTAATACGATGTATTACTTCACAATCGATGGAAAAATCTATAAAGCGAATATTAAGTTGGCAGATTTCTTACCATTTTTAGAAGAAGGACAATCAATCTCAATCTTTACAACGGAAGATGGTATGGTTCAAAAAATTGAAACCGAAGCTTCTGGAGAATAATATAAAAGGAGGAAAAT
Source organism: Falseniella ignava (assembly GCF_002847645.1). Taxonomy (NCBI): domain Bacteria; kingdom Bacillati; phylum Bacillota; class Bacilli; order Lactobacillales; family Aerococcaceae; genus Falseniella; species Falseniella ignava. The sequence continues at coordinate 62,284 of NZ_PKHE01000004.1, read as the reverse complement.
GATGTTAGAAGCAAAACACTTAACGAAGACATTTGGTGACTTAGTCGCTGTAAATGATGTCAGTTTTACCGTTGAACCTGCAACGATTATGGGGATGATCGGGCAAAACGGATCGGGTAAAACGACGATTTTCCGGATGTTGCTGGATTTCTTACACCCCGAAAAAGGTGGCACAGTAACATGGAACGGAATGCCCGTGAGCAATCAAGTTCGTAATATTGTCGGCTATTTACCTGAAGAACGTGGACTTTATGAGAATATGACCATCCAAGACCAGGTGATTTATTTTGCTAGATTGCGCGGAATGGAGCGCGATGAAATTATTGAACGTTTGGAATTTTGGATGGAGAAATTTGCTGTTAAAGGGAAAGTGACCGATAAAATTAAAACATTATCCAAAGGTAACCAACAAAAAGTGCAAGTGATTGGGACTTTAATTCATGAACCGAAGTTATTAATTTTAGATGAACCCTTTAGTGGACTAGATCCGGTGAATGCGGAGCTACTTCAAAATGGAATTATGGAATTAAAATCGAAAGGCAGCAGCATTATCTTCTCAAGTCACAATATGAATAACGTTGAAGCCATGTGCGATAAATTATTAATGATCCATAATGGGAATAAGGTACTTTATGGTGGGGTCCATGAAGTTCGTGAAAGTTTCGGTCGAACTCGACTCTTTATCGAGACCGAGGATTTTACATTGGAAGAATTAAAGGCCTTGCCAGGGGTTACCTCAGTGACTGAAGAATATCCGAATAATTATGTCTTGCATCTTGAAGATGCATCCTATGGTAAAGAGCTCTATCAAATCATCACAAAAGGTCAGTATATTGCGAAATTCGTACAGTTACCACCAACCCTCGAAGAAATCTTTAAAACGAAAGCAGGTGAGCATCATGAATAAAACTTGGATTGTTGCCAAACAAGTATTTCGTAAAAATGTAAAATCATGGTCATTCTTCTGGATGGTTTTCAGCCCATTTATTACCCTTGCAATTGTCGGCTTAGTTGCTTTCTTTATTGGACGCGATGCTGCTCAGTCTTCAATCGGTGAAATTGCAGTAGTGGATGCACCGAGTGAGGTGGTTTCATTAATTCAACAAGCTGACACCGGAAATGAGATTCATTTTGATTTGTCAATGGATGAAGCTAGAAGCCAATTAGAATCGGATCAAATTGAAGGGTACCTAGTTTGGGAAGATGATTTAACTAATCTGAAATATTACCGCAAAACAACAAGCAAAGATATCGATACTAAATCAATTGCTTCGGTGATTTCAAATTATCAAATGCTTGAGCAGGCTAAGGAACTTGGCATCAGTGATCAAGACTTAATGAAGTTACAAAACCAAAATGTCTTTATCGATAAAATTAATGTCTCATTTAATGAAGGTGGCGAGACGAAAGAAGTATCAACAAGTAACCCAGCTGAAATAATCAAAATGGGAGCGGCCTACGGAGTATGTTTCTTAGTCTTCTTCTTTATCATTAATTATGTGTCGATTATTTCGCAAGAAATTGCGGCCGAGAAAGGATCTCGAATTATGGAGATTATTCTTTCAAGTATTAGTGCTACCTCACATTTCCTAGGCAAATTACTCGGAATTGCGATGGTCATTGCGGCTCAAATTGCGATTTATATCATCATTGGATTGATTCTTTGGTTTATTAAAAATCAATTCGCTGTTTTCACTGATTTAACCGCTCAATTACCGTTTGATTTATCGATGATTTTCAAAGAATCTGGACCAGTGATTTACCTTGGATTATTATACGCTCTCTTGGGTATTATTATGTATACCTCATTGAGTGGCTTCTTAGGTTCACTCGTTTCTAAGACAGAAGATGTTAATAAGATGGTCAGCCCACTGGTTTTTATCGGGGTTGCTGGATTCTACATAGGAATGTATGCCTTGAATAGTACGAACAATCCGGTAGTGCGTATTGGTTCTCAATTCCCACTGTTCACTCCGTTTGTCATGCCATTAAGAATTGCAGCGGGTACAGTCAGCGCTCAAGAGATTGTTATTTCAGTAATTCTATCAATCGTTTTTGCTATAATACTATTGATGGTATCGATGGTATTTTACAAGAGTAATGTGCTCGTCTATAGTGACAAGGGCATGATAAATACGTTAAAACGCTCATATCAACTTTGGAAGAGCGAACGTAGTAGTCTATAAATATTCGATTATTATATTTTACAAAACCTCGAATTTCATTCGAGGTTTTTCTAATCTTATAGTATAATTTAATTAAGAATAAAAGGAACTAGGTGATGAAATGAGGAACCTGCCAATTGGCGTGATTGATTCAGGATACGGTGGTTTAACCGTAGTGAAGGAACTTTTACGTCAGTTACCCAATGAATCGATTATCTACTTGGGCGATAGTGCAAGAGCGCCCTATGGACCCCAATCGTCAGAGGACGTCCGAAAATATATCCACCAATTAACTCATTTTCTACTAAACCAAGGAATAAAAATGTTAGTCATCGCCTGTAATACTGGAACAGCAGCGGCATTGGAAACAATCCGAAGTCAAGTGTCAATACCGGTAGTCGGTGTTATTCATGCAGGAGCGAGAGCCGCAATTAAAATGACCCACTCGGGTCGCATTGGTGTGATTGGAACAGAAGGTACTATTAAGAGTGAAATGTATGCCAAAGTGATGCGTAATAAAAATATGGATTTAGAACTTTTTAGTATTGCCTGCCCGGAATTTGTAACGATTGTCGAAGATAATGCGATGGATCAACCTTCGACGTTTCAAGTGATTGAGCAACGACTTCAGCCGTTTAAAGAGGCGCAGGTTGATACTTTAGTACTAGGTTGTACGCATTATCCGCATCTCTACGATCAAATTCAAGAGGTAATGGGAGAAGATACGACTTTAATTGACTCTGGTGTAGAGACAATTAATGAAGTGAGTATGGTCCTTGATTATTTTAATATTAGTAAGACCACTCACGATGCATTGGATCATCCGGCCACTTTACGTATTTATACCACGGGAAATGCAGAACAATTTACCCACTTTTCACGTGTTTGGTTACAAGATTCAACGATTGAAGTGAAACCATGCCATATTAAAGGAGACATTATTTGTGAAGATTATTATTGCGAGCCATAATGAGCACAAAATTAAAGAATTTATTCCATTACTTGAACCGTTTGGCTTTGAGGTAACGTCATTACTTGAATTAAACGATCATCAAGAAATTATTGAAGATGGGGATACCTTTGAAGCGAATGCTTTGATTAAAGCTAAGTCAATCGCTGAAAAATATCAAGCCTATGCTTTAGCTGATGATTCAGGGTTAGTTGTGCCAGCGATTGGGAATGAGCCTGGAATATATAGCGCTCGATACAGTGGTGAGCCTAAAGATGACCACCGAAATAATCTTAAATTATTGGAACGAATGACAGGATTAGAAGGTGATCAACGCAAGGCTTATTTCGTCTCACACCTAGTTGTTTATGCGCCGAACGGAGCCTATTTATCCGTTGAAGGAAAGGCTGAAGGACTGATACTTGAAGTACTGCAAGGGGATGAAGGGTTTGGTTATGACCCGCTCTTTTACTATCCGCCTGCGAAACAAACCTTTGCGCAAATGCCACTTGATGAAAAAAATAAGGTGAGTCATCGCCGCCGTGCGATTGATCAATTACAACAATCATTACCTACATGGTTAGAAGGAGTTCAAGATGAAACTACTGGTTCTTAGTGATAATCATGGACAGTATGATTATGTTAAATCGCTAATCGCTAAATATCGACCGAATGTTGATTATATTATTCATTGTGGAGACTCTGAATTCCGTCCCGATGACCCAATCTGGCAATCCGTGGATGTCGTTGTAAAAGGAAATATGGATTTTTATCCAGACTATCCTGATCAAGAAGTTTTAGAAACCCCTTATGGGAAACTATTTATCACTCATGGGCATTTGTATCAAGTGAATTGGTCTGATGAAGGATTGCGTCATTGCGCAAATCAAGTCGGCGCTTCAATCGTCTTACATGGTCACACGCATTGTTTGAGGGTGACTCGCTATTCAGATTGTACATTGATTAATCCAGGAAGTGTGAGTCGATCTCGGGGGGCATATCCAGATTCAACTTATGCGCTCATCACGTTGAATGAAAGTGGAGTTATTGTAGATTATTACAGTTTGAAGCATGAAAAAATAAAAGAATTATCACAACAATTTGAATGGAATGAGGGAGAATAATTTGATTAATCAAGCTTTAGCAAAGTTAATTATGAACGATGTGGATGACTTTTTAATTTCAAGTGAAGATGTTGCCAGTGTTTATCAGGAACATTCGTTAATTACCGCACTGATGATTTTAACCAATCGCAAGTATTCAACGATCCCTGTACTTAATAATAAAGACCAACTTGTAGGATTAATCAATTTAAGAGTCATTGTTAACGAAGCCTTAAAAAATCAAAATTTTGATTTATTGGTGCTCAATGATATTCAAGTTAAAGATATCGAATTAGTAAAACCAATTATGATTCACCGCAATTCTTCGTTTGAATACATTCTATCTCAACTTGTTACAGATAACTTCTTATGTCTTGTGGATGATAATCAGACTTTCCTAGGGATTGTGACCCGACGTAATTTGTTATCTCGTTTAAATCATTTACTTCATTCGAAGGATTTAACATTGACAGATCAACAAATTGAAAAAATTAAAAAGACAGCATCCCAGCTTGCCGATTAAATATCGGTAGCTGGAATGGTGTCGTAAATTGAGTAAGGGATATGGTATTGATGTGCTTGAAGAGCGCGAAAATATTCACGGTAGAAAATACCTGAATGGACATAATCCTCTCCTACTTGAACGCGAATCGAGATTCGATAATTAAAAGATTGCCCTTCGCCTCGAACGAGACCAATATAAGTAGGCTCATCAGTAATGACGCTATTATAGTTTTGACAAATCTCCTCGGTTGTCTGGTGAATAACAGATTCAAAAGCTGAGAGATCATTCAAATCACTGACGGGTAAGTCGATGTTAATTTGGCGAATACTGCGGCTCATATTATTAATTATTGATATTTCACTGTTTTCAATATAATAATTATCCCCAGTAGCGGTCCGAATGGTTGACGTTCGGATTCCGATTTTTGTAACCGTCCCCATAATCTCTTGGTTAATTACAACTAAATCACCAATCTCCATTTGATTCTCGAATAAGATAAAGAACCCCGTAATAAACGAACTGATTAAGTCTTTGGCACCAAGACCGATTGCTACCCCCGCAATTCCAGCTCCTGCTACCAATGTTCGAACAGGCAGACCTAGTAAATCAAGAATGGTATAAGCATAGATAAAGTAAAGCGAATACATAAAAAGATTTCGCAAAATACTGTTGATCGTCCGAATACGACTAATTGAACGTGATCGATTGAGACTAATTTTTTGGATTAAGTTCTCGTTCATTAATTTATTAATGACATAGCGAGCAATCAACATTAGCAATGTACAAGCAATCATTGAAGAAATAATTATAATCAAATCAATTGAATGTTCGGATAATTGTTCAGGCAGACGACTGCGAAGAACGGATTCGAAGTAGTTAAATAAGTTCAAAATAGTGCTCCTTTCATACTATTTACTTCTTCAGTGTACCATACTGACGGATGAAATGTCGGTAAGAATTATTTGTAGTTGAAAGTAAATCAATGTATAATAAATACAAACAGTGAAAAGAGGTGAAGTATAGCGTGTCATTAGGTGGATTAGCAGGACTAATTGCTGCAATCTCTTTTGCAGTGCTAGTTGCATTTATTTGTCTCAATTTGTCAAAAGTAGCGGATGTGATTAAAGAAGTCAGTGTAACGGTCAATAAGTTAAATAATACGATTGATATTGTTACTAAAGACGTCGATAATTTATCGATTGAAGTCGAAGGGCTATTGAATAAGACAAATGCATTGGTAGATGATGTTGGTGGTAAATTAAACAAAACAGACCCTTTATTCACTGCCATTGGTGACTTGGGTGAAACAGTTTCTGAGGTTAATGATTCAACTAAAGCGATGGCATCGAATTTTTTAAGTGGTGCAAGTTTTAGAAAGAAAAAGCCCAATACACTCAGTCGAATTGCTCGAATTGCCAAGCCAACGATAAATCGTAAACGAACTTATGCGACCGACTATTCAAGAAAGGGACAGCCGGTTAAACAACAGCCAATACGTTCGACAGAACATTACTGGACTCAAGAAGAGAACGATTTATTTAATTTAACGGATAAACAACCGTCTAAAACAGCGGGCGAAGTTGTTATTAAAAAATAATTAAATTCTAAAGGGGGATTATTCATGAGAAAATCAAACAATGATGGACAATTTGTATTAGGAGCAGTATTTGGTGCTGCTGTAGCAGGTATTGCAGCTTTATTATTCGCTCCTAAATCAGGGGCAGAATTACGTCAAGATATCTCAGACGAATTTGATGAGTTCTTAATCAAAGCAGAGGGATACAAAGATTACGCAATGGATCGCGGTGCAGATCTAATGGACCAAGCAGCTGAGATGAGAGATGATGTTGAACTTCAAATTCGTGAAACAGCGTATGATGTAAGACATTCATTTGACCAAGCAATGGACAAAGCTGAAGATAAGTGGGAAGACGTTAAATCTGATGCCAAAGATGTAGCAGAAGAAGCGAAAAAAGAAGCTAAGGCTGCAGGTCAAGAACTTGAATCTGAAGCAAAAGAAACTAAAGATAAAGTCGAAGCTGGTGCTAAACAAGCTGAAAAAGAAGCTAAGCACTTAGCAGATGAAACAAAAGATGCAGCAAAAGACTTAAAAGACTCAGCTAAAGAATCTGCTGATAAAGTTCAAAAAGCTGCCAAGGACGCTAAATAATTCGATTGAAAGTTGAATTAAGAAATGCTCACCAAATGTGAGCATTTTTTCTATGAAAATAAATGAAAAGATATCGCAAAAGGGAATTAAGCGCTTGCAACCCTTTGGGTTTTATGCTACATTGGATATGTTAGAATGAAAGAGGTGATGCCGGCATGGCGAAACAAACTATTACAATTTATGATGTTGCAAGAGAAGCGGGTGTGTCCATGGCTACGGTTTCACGTGTAGTTAACGGAAACCCAAATGTTAAACCAAGTACCCGTAAGAAAGTTTCAGATGTAATCGAAAAATTAAACTATCGTCCAAATGCAGTGGCAAGAGGATTAGCAAGTAAGAAGACGACGACGGTTGGCGTTATTTTGCCGAGCGTTACCAATTTGTTCTTCGCGCAACTCGCTCGAGGAATTGATGATATTGCGTTGATGTATAAGTATAACATTATCTTAGCGAACTCTGATGAAAGTAAAGAAAAAGAAATTCAAGTCTTCAATACCATGTTAGATAATCAAGTAGATGGGATTGTCTTTATGGCGGAGAATGTGACCGATTCAATTAAACGTGAGATTGAACGGACCAATACACCAGTGGTATTTGCTGGAACAGCGAATGACATTGAAGACGCGTATAGTGTAAATATCGATATGATTGCTGCTTATCATGATGCAACATCGAACCTGTTAACCCATAAGAAGCGCGTTGCACTTGTAACGGGGCGCCCACATATCTTATTATCAACTCAACAAGTTGAGGGGTATAAACGTGCGTTATCCGAGCATCAAGTGGACTTTGATGATTCATTATTAATTCAAGGTTCATTGACTTATAAAGATGCAAGTAATATTGTGGAGCAACTGTTGCAAGCGAAAGCCGATGCAGCGATTATTAAAGATGATGCACTTGCTTCGGCAGTGATGTCTGAATTATTAGATCGTGGTATTCAAGTTCCTGAAGACTTTGAAATTATCTCCAATGACAATTCATTAATCTCTGAAATTGTTCGCCCAGCCTTATCAAGTATTCAACAGCCACTCTATGATATTGGAGCTGTGGCAATGCGTCTGTTGACGAAAGTTATGAATAATGAGGAAGTCGACGAGAGAAGGGTGAACTTACCACATAAAATTAAGCATCGTAAGACAACAGAAGAATAAATCAATTTGATAATAAAAGGTTGATGGAAATGTATCCATCAACCTTATTTTATTGTAAAAAAACCGCCCCAATTTTGGGGCGTTAATGTGGTTAAATGCCTATTGATCATTACTTGAAGTATCTTCAGAGACTTCTTCTGAAGCTTCTTGAGTCGTTTCTTCATCATCTTCAGTCGTCGTTTCTTGTTGTTGCTGCTGTTGTCTTAACTTATACTCTAGGCTGGCTTGTTGTGACCAGAATGAATATTGTTCTTCTTCTGTCGCCCCAAATAAGAAATTACTTGTTAAGGGTGGGGCCGGGTTGGTAATCTTGAAGAGCTCACTCTTCAGCGGTCCAGAGAGATTATAAGTTTGACCGTTAACGATGGTAGTTCCAGGTAGTGTACCGGTAAGTTCAACGATTTCTTGTTGGATAACCGATTCAGGTTGCTGGAAGGTTTGCTCTGTACCAAAGATATCAGGGCGTAAATTGTAAAGATCATTAACAATCTTAGCCCAATATATTTGGCTTCGAACGGATTCTAATCCGAATCCATCATTTACATCAATCGTATAGTCTTGATATCTTGAATCATAGCCAATCCAAGAACCAATGGTTACTTTAGGAGTCGAACCGAGAACCCAAATATCTTTTGAGTGCTCACTAATTCCGGTTTTCATAATCCAGTCTGCAGTAAAGGCAAGATTTTCATTGGCTGTGCGTCCTGTCCCTTGAGACAAGGTGTCTCGTAACATATCAACCATTAAATAATTGGTATCTTCGCTGAAGACATCTTTAGCCGGCGTATCTTGTTGGAAAATCACATTACCAAACGCATCTTCAATTCGTTCAATAAAGTAACCTTCAATATACTTACCCCCATTAGCAAAGGTCGTAAAGGCCCGGGTCTCTTCGAAGACGGTCGGTCCAGTTGTGACACCCCCAATGGAGAAGGCTAAGTTCTGTGTATCCTCATAGGTGTAACTATCGACGGTGTTGAAGCCCATTTGCGCTAAGTAGTCAATAATTGGCACACCACGTTGAATGAGATCGTTGTAGACTCGAATCGCAGGTAAGTTGTCTGAACGTAGTAAGGCTCTACGAACGGTAATATTTGTATTACTTATCGCATTACCATAGTTAGTTGGAGCCCAGTAGCTGCCATCTTCGTATTCTTCGATAAAGGCTGTATCGGGTACAACAGTGGCCGGGTTAATTAAATTATTTTCAATCGCGGGTCCGTAAACTGCCAGCGGCTTAATGGTTGAACCTGGTGAACGTCGCATGCTGAAAGCATGGTCAATCTGGTTATTTTCAAAGTCTGTTCCGGCAACAAAGCCTAAGACTTTACCGGTAGCATTCTCAATTACAACCATTCCAGTTTGAACAGATTCTACATAGTAAGTCTCATGGCCAGTCTCAGGATCGGTATAGATACCGTCATAGGTAACACCAATTTGGTCGTTATAGGCTTGGGCAGAGACTTGTAGTTGATCATAAATTTCTCGGTCAATGGTTGAATAGACTTTATAACCACCGAGTTGCAGTTGTTTTTCAGCCTCAAAGTAATACTCATTATACCAATCATCATCTTGATAGACTTCTTGCCAAGATAGATTATCGGCTTGAATCTTCATCAGCATTAATTTCTCAATTGCACCTTTCATAATGGTGTTATAGAGATAGGACTGACGTTCTTCTTGACGCGGAACCATCGGTAAGAAGTCTTTCGTAATATCGTGTTGCTTAGCTTCTTCGTATTGTTCCTTAGTAATCTTTTGTTCACGGTACATCCGGAATAAAACTTCATGCATTCGTTCAATACCATCGGTTAAATCTTCACGTAAATGACCATATTGATTATATGGCGTATAGTTATAAGGAGCTTGAGGTAATCCCACTAGGAATGCTGCTTGGGGAAGGGTAACCTCACTTGGCTTAACTCCGAAAATACCTTCTGCAGCTTTGCCAATTCCCGCAATATTATCACCATTGTTGTTGCGTCCAAAGGAAGCAACGTTGAGATAAGCGGTTAAAATTTCATCTTTAGAGAAGTAATTCTCAACACGTAAAGCTAATAGAATCTCATTGGCTTTCCGGAAGAATGTAACTTCATCAGTCAATAATTGTTGTTTCACTAATTGTTGAGTTAAGGTAGATCCTCCGGTACCTGATCCTGTGAGTAGATTTTCAATGGTCGCTCGGATAATGGCTTTAGGCACAACGCCAGGATGCTCTCTAAAGTGCTCGTCTTCTGTAGCGATTAATCCATCAATAATGAATGGTGAAATATCTTCAAGTTCTGTAATCGAGCGTACAATATCCGTTCGAACATTCGCAATCGGTTCGCCGCTCGCATAATATAACGTACTCTGTTGTTCTAAATGGTTAATCTTAGCGGCCATTTCTTCACGGCTTGGTGGTGGGGTATCAGAGACTAGGTTCGCAAAGTAACCAATGCCAATACCTCCAACAAGAGCTCCACCTAATAAAAGGATTACAAGAGCGATGAGTAATAGCTTTCCAAATACTCCTAAGACAATATTTAAAATCATCTGACTTTTTTCTTTCGCAGTATATTGGCTTAAAGAATAGTTCGATGGACCAGTATCTTTTGAGCTAGTTTTTGATCTTGAACGAGCTTTTTTCTTTTGTGAATCATTAGAGGGTTCTTCAGCCCCAGTCTGAGAAGTAGGACGCTTAAACCAACTTTCTAAAGAAGGACGAGCTTTTTTGCGGTTTCGCCGAGATGGGAGCTCCGTTGTTCGACGACCGTCTATGTGATGTTTCTCCGACATCGTGTTCGAGTTAGCTTGTTGTCGTTTCTCAAGATTTTGACGATGCGCAGCTTTAATCGCGTCTTGTTTATTTAATTTTTTATTGAGTGCTTTTCGATCGATGACTTTAGTTAATTCTTGATTAGTATCATCCGATTTTTTTGGAGGTGAGAATTTATGGACTTGAGTCGCTTCTAAATTCTCTTTGATCTCAGGTGCCTTATGCTTGGATTGATTTATTTTATTTTTTGATTGAAGATTATTTTGATTCGAATCTTTTGAATCCATGCCAATATCCACCATCCTTTCGCAATAATATAAAATATACATATCGAATACACTATATTAGTGAATCGCACATTGTCGCTTTCAATTATACTATAAATGAAATGAGTTGAATGAAAACTTGTTAAAGTGTAATCTAAATGATATATTAACAGTTTTTTTATTTTATTTCATGTTATGAATATCGGGGGAAGCTTATGTTCTCAAAAGTATTAATTGTATGTAATCCATCAGCTGGTAAAGGCGAGTCTCCAAGATATGGGGAGTTACTTGCAAAACAATTAAAAGAGCATTATGGGGCAGTCTGTCATATCAAAATTTCACAATCCGCCGAAGATATCTATCGCGAGTGTATGACGGCTTCGAATCGAGGATACAAGACAGTAATCTGTCTTGGGGGTGATGGTACCTTAACGCTAGCTGCGAATGGTCTGATGCAAAATTCTGAGCGTCCTATTTTTGGCTTTATCCCGTTAGGAACAGCGAACGATTTAGCGCGCGCTTTGAAATTAAACTTAAATCCAAACCAACTGATCGAAGAATATTCCAAGGTCACAACAAAATTTATCGATGTGGGACGAATTAATGATGAATACTTTATTAACGTTGTAGCGATTGGGGCGCTTCCTGATACAGTGATGAATACGTCAAGTGAAGATAAAGAGCGAATGGGCTTTATGGCTTATGTCCGAGAAGGGGTGCAGACATTTTTTGATCAAGATGGCATGACGCTGCGAATTCAATCTATGGAGGGCGAGCTGCATCAACTTACAACAAATTTAGTCATTGTGGGATTAACAAATAGCGTGGGGAGTTTCCAGCAAATGATTCCGCATGCAAAGGTAGATGACGGATTGATTCATCTTATCGCAGTTAAAGGAGATACAACACTGGATACGATCCGTGCCGCCGTTGATTATAAGCGAGACACGACAGACCAATCTCATTATCTAACACTATCAAGTCAAAAAATAACCATCGAACAAGTCGATGGTATGGAGCGGTTTGTGAATGTTGATGGTAATAGTGGACCTGTATTGCCCATTGAATTAGAGGCACTTCCATCTGCTTTACAAGTTATTGTCCCTCAGGGGGAGTAGTCTCGTGTTCGAGTAAAAATGCCGCATAGTCCTTTAAGATGCGCGAAAAATGTTGCGCAGTAGTGGGATCATTTTGAATGGTGCCTGATTTAGAGGATTGGTGCTGAAATAACTGATTCAGCCAGGTCGGTAAATAATCTCGCCATTCGTCCAACTTCGGATAGAAACTCCGAGCACTGTATTGAAATAAATCAAAGGTGCTCTCTGCCAAATGGGGATCAAATTGATCAAAGAAGTCTTGAAAAATATCGCATCCATGCAGATATTGAGAGCTTTCGCTGAGCATCGGTAATTTTGACGTATTGACTTCAATTCTTTCACCAAACCAGTAAAGCTCCAATTCAGTAGGAGCTTGGTTTTGGATAAACCATTCTAGGATGAATGATTTATTATAATTATCGAGAGATTCAAGTAGTAAGAGTTGTTGCATTAGCGCAGGTAAATTTTCGTGGTTTGATTGTCTCAAGTATTGCAAGATTTGTTGAAGTGATAAGTTCGTTTTTTGCGTGAATTGTTGGAAAATATCGTCAGGATTATCAGTCGATAAATTCAATGTATCGAGTATCGATTCAAGGGATTCAATTTGTCGAAATCGCTCGATCGCAAAATTAATCGACGATAAGAGCTCTGTATCAGCATAGTGGTCTTTCAAGGCATATAGTGTCAATAAAGACTGTGATCGATAAGGCATCAAAGCTTGCGACTCAATATAACTTTTCGCCAAAGAAGTTGATTGAATAAAATCATCGGTTGATGCAGGATAGTCCTGCCATAGTTGTTTGATTGCTTTGTGATCTTTTTGATCGAGATAGATTGCAACTAATTCGTTAAAAATACTCATATCGTACTGATGTTCAAGGCTTTGGCGAAGGATTAGTTCGGCTTGCGCAACTTTATGATTCATTAGTAAATTTTGACTTCGTTTTAAATCATTTTCACTAGAGTGAGGGAAAGGAATTGGATTCATAAACAACCTTTCTAATAAGAATTTAGGGGGAGACAATGTGATTCAAATATATACGGATGCTGCCTATCATCCCGTCCAAAAAACCGCAGGAATTGGGATTGTCATCGATGGCGCTCAACGCTACCAATATCAATATTATTTAACCGATGTGGATGATAATCATCAAGCGGAATTTGCGGCTGCGATAATCGCAATGCATCACTTAAAGGGCATTGCATCCCCAATAGAGTTAATTCAGTATCAATCGGACAGTCAAATCGTAATTGATTCGATTCACAAGCGTTATGCTAAAAAAGAACGCTATGAACGGCTCCTTGAGAATTTACTTCGGTATATTGATGCGTATTCTTTGTTCTTTGCAAAGTGGGTCAGCGAGCGAGACAATCGCTACGCCGATCAACTAGCACGGCAAGCATTGCATCAAGCGAAAGAGGGGATTCCCATTGATCAATTATGGCTGCGATTTGATTGTGACCAGAATTGATAGTAAGTGACTTTAAGTGCACCGTTGTATAATTTTCTTTTCTTATTCGCGACTTGGCCGTAATAAGTTTCAAAGTCATCGTCGCTGGTTAAGATATATTTACTCCAAGTCGTCAGCGGATTTAGACGTTCACCCATCGTTCGGTACAGTTCATGAACGCTTTCTTCATCCATTAGACGGTCTCCGTATGGTGGATTGGTGATTAGTAGAGCATATTCATCCGTTGGATAGAAATCATTAATTTGCATCTGCTTGAATTGAATGGATTCTCCAACACCCGCTTGATCAGCATTGGCTTTCGCAATTTCAATCATGCGATGGTCAATATCACTACCATAAAGTTGTAGCGCCACGTCGTGATTTATAGATTGGCGTGCTTCAATACGTTGCTGTTCCCAGGGGTTTTCAGTTTGATTGAGGAGTTGCCATTTCTCAGCAGCAAAATGACGGTACAGTCCTGGCGCGATATTATGCCCCATTAATGCCGCCTCAATTAGGATTGTCCCGGAACCACACATCGGATCATATAAGGGGCGGTCAGGATACCAAGTCGTCAGTTGGATTAAGGCTGCAGCCATATTTTCTTTTAGTGGGGCGCCTCCTTTTTCTTCACGGTAGCCACGTTTAAATAAGCTTGTTCCACTCGCATCCAGTGTAATTCGGACGACGTCTTTTCGAATCGCTACTTCGATTGGGTAATAGTCTCCTGTTTCTGGCAAGAATTGTCGGCGGTGATAGTAATCTTGTAATTTCTTGCTAATAGCTTTTTTAACGATCCGTTGAACGTTTGGCACACTATGCAAGGTTGATTTGATGGATTTACCACTTACGGGAAATTCGCCGTCTAGTGGGATGATATCCTCCCAAGGTAGAGCGTACGTTTGATCAAATAAGGATTCGAACGTTTTTGCTTGAAACTCTCCGTATAATATTTTGACACGGTCAGCTGTTCGTAACCATAAGTTTGTCCGAGCGATATCGTGGGCGTTGCCTTGGAATTTGACAAGGCCATTTTCAGTCTGAGTTTCATAGCCTAAGGCTTGTAATTCCTTAGCGACTAGTCCTTCGATTCCTGCTGCAGCCGTTGCAATAAGTTGATATTGTTGCATAAGTGCCTCCTTCTCTTATTAAAAAAGACTCTGATAACCAGAGTCATTACCTATGAGTAGTAAATTTCTATAAGCCATGTTCTGTCCATCACGAAGACATAGGAATCATCGTGATGGGATAACCATCTATCTACAAATAAATTTGTCTCTCTCGTAAGTTGAATTCCTGTTAGAGAGAGTGCCCCTACCTTAGTTTGGGTTGCTCGCTCGAGGGGTTTACCCGTTCCATTCTTATTATTTCTAATAAGACTCGTCTCTGTGGCACCTTAGAGCTGACTAAACCATTGCACTAGGCCTTAGGTTGTTTAGCTGCCGTAAGTATAAATACTCCCTTAGCTTATTGTTTCGCTAAGCACGAACACTACAAGCATCTCAGCTTGTGCGAGCATGGACTTTCCTCAGCTGATACGCCGCGATTATCCGAAATTTACTATAGCTTAAAATTAAAATTTGGTTGATTGTGTGTAATCAATCGTATTGTCGGTATTATCGATTTTTGAACCGAAAACATGCTTTTCAAGGTTTGATAAACGTTTCAAAATATCAAAGTTGGTGACGCCGCTACCTGGTGAAGTAGGGACATTCTTTTTAGCTAAAGCAAGCTGTTTAGATAATTCATCAACTTTGCTAATTAATCGTTCATTTTCATTTTTTAAATAGGCGACATCTTTTTGGAAAGAATCGTAATCACGAATAATACTATCTAAATATTCATCAACTTCAGCGGTATTATATCCACGCATTGAGCGATTGAATTCTTTTTGTAAAATATCTTTTGCCGTTAAATTTTTTTCTGCCATGTCGATCACCTCATAATTCTTTGGACTAATATCTCTTAATTTATGGCATTTGGCCAATCATAAAGTCATAAAAATTATATCGTTATTCCTTCTAAATAGCAAATAAAAAATAAGTTGGTCGATATTGGATTGCTAAACATTCACGAGTCATTCATAATAGTATTATGATAAGCGAGGTGAAGTGATGTATAATGTATATATATTGGATGTTTTAGAAGACTTAATGGAGGCAGCTTACTTTCATTGTGAGTGGGGAATTAGTTGGGTTAACAACCAAGAATTTATTACGATTCAATTTCAATACCCCTTAAAAGATGAATTGCTGCCGAACCATCCGTTTGAAACACCTGTGTATGTTTATCAATTAATTTTATACAATTCAAATGCGATTGATCAGTTGCAATTTCATCAATCTCATACGATTCCCATCGATGATAAGCAAGGGATTGCGATTGGAGAATTGTACTGTATTGTAGAATATACTCGACGGCAAGTGGCTAAGATAAGACTTCAGCTCCATGAACAGCCTTTTAGTGAGGAGCTCAACTTGATTCAGTGGAATAACTGTGAGTATCAACGCCTCGTTCAGACGATGAAGCAGTCGGGTCGCTATAATCCCAAACGGGTTTATTTCCCGTATTAAAGGAGAGGGTTAAAATTAAATATTGGTATCAATACATTATCACTATTCCGCAAGGACACAATCTCTTGATTGAAGAAATCACTGATTATGCAAACGAGTTAGGTGCGAGCGGAGTCGAAGTGAAAAATGCTGTCACATATATGAATACATCCGATCAAGACTGGTTTGGTGAGATTCCACTAGAACTTTCAGAGAGTCAACGCGAACAACCCATTCAACTCATCGTCTACTATGAAAAAGATGATTTTCAAGCTGAGTGGTGTGGGTGGTTGGAACAACGACTTCTTGGGGAATATGTTCTAGAAGTAGAAAAAATGCAAGAAGAAAATTGGCAACAAAATTGGATGGACTATTACGAAATTAAGCATCTAACTGATCGCTTGGTAGCTGTGCCAAAGTGGCTAAGTTATGAATGCCAACCGGGAGAACATGTGATTATATTGAACCCAGGAATGTCATTTGGTACGGGACATCATGCAACCACTGAAACGATTACGCAAGCAATTCAATCGGTATTGCAACCCGGTGATAAAGTTATCGATGTCGGTTGTGGTACGGGTATTTTGAGTTTTGCGAGTGCGGCCTTAGGTGCGAGTGAAGTGCTCGGGTTAGACTTGGATGAAATGGCGGTAAAATCAGCTCAGGAAAATATGGCTTATCAAACCGATACAGCAATTTGTGATTTGGTACAAAGTAATCGGTTAAACTTTAAACAAAATGATTTATTGGTTGATATTGACCAACCTGCTGATCTGATTGTAGCCAATATTTTACCGCATATTCTTGTTCGAATGTTCGAAGATGCAACCCGATTACTCAGTGAGGGGGGCTACTTGATATTGGGTGGAATTCTACAAGATAAATTACCATCTATCCAAGAGGATTTAACGACGTATCCTTTTGAATGGGTAGCATCATATCCATTAAATGATTGGGTATCCATCGTATATCGTCGAATTTCGAGGTGAATTTGGATGCAACAATATTTTTATTCTGATCGATTACAGACAGGGGACCGATTTCAACTTAATCAAGATGATATGCACCATATCATTAATGTTATGCGATTAAAAAGTCAGGAGATTATTCATGTAGTTGATTCAGAGCGTCAGACGTATCGCTGTCAGCTCCAAGCACTACCGGAAAAAGAATGGGAACTTGAGACATTAGACCAAGTTTATTTTGAACGTGAATTACCAGTTAAAGTCATTGTAGCTTGTGGTTTATCTAAAAATGATAAGCTAGATTGGATTGTTCAAAAAGCAACCGAAACAGGTATGATGGAATTTATTCCATTAGTATTAAGACGAGATGTAGTGAAATGGGAGCCCAAAAAAGCTCAAAAACGTGTTGAACGACTCCAAAAAATTGCTAAAGAAGCAGCGCAACAAAGTAAACGAGAAATAATTCCCTACGTCCATAACCTGATGACGCTACAAGAAATGACGAAGATGATCCAAGCAGATCATCGCTGGGTAATGTATGAAGATACCGCAAAAAGTGGGCAACATGGGGCATTAAAAATAGCCTTCGAATCCGTTAAATCCACTGACAGCATTATCGCTGTATTTGGTTCTGAAGGAGGATTTGATCCATCGGAGATTCAATATTTAAATGAACAAAACTACTTAAGTTGTAGTTTAGGTCCACGTATTCTCAGAGCAGAGACAGCGCCAATCTATTTATTAAGTGCTTTAAGTTATCAATTAGAATTATAAGAGAGGAAGTACCTTTATGAAATTAAATAAATTAATCGACCACACATTATTAAAAGCTGATGCAACTTCAGCACAAATTAAACAACTCTGTCAAGAAGCAAAAGACTATGACTTCAAGTCTGTCTGTGTTAATCCGGCATTTGTACCACAAGCGGCTGAATTATTAAAGGGGAGTGACGTTGAAGTTTGTACCGTCATTGGGTTCCCTCTTGGAGCGAATACGACCGCAACGAAGATTTTCGAAGCGAAAGATGCGATTGCGAACGGTGCCACTGAAGTGGATATGGTAATCAATATTAGTCAAGCGAAAGATGGACAATGGGAAGCTGTTGAAGAAGAAATTAAACAAATTGCAGAAGCTGTTAAAGGCAAAGCTATTTTAAAAGTGATTGTTGAGACAGCGCTTTTAACAGATGAAGAAATCAAAAACGCAACGGAAGCAACTGTTAATGCAGGAGCCGATTTTGTGAAGACTTCAACTGGATTCTCAAATCGCGGTGCTAGCTTAAATGATGTTCAAATAATGAATACTGTTACTCAAGGCAGAATTGGCATCAAAGCGAGCGGTGGCGTAAGCAATCGCCAAGATGCGTTGAATATGGTTGAAGCTGGTGCGACAAGAATTGGCGCTTCAAAAGGAATTCAAATTGTTAGTGAATAAAAACCCAATACAAAATATCAATCAATAGAAGGAGGCGAGCTGAGTGAGAGGTCATGATTTAAGTGCAGAAGAAGTCATCCAATTATGTAGTGAATATATGAATGAGACTAAGGTAGCTTTCATCAAAAAGGCACTCGAGTTTGCCACCCAAGCTCACGAAGGCCAGCTACGACTATCTGGAGAACCTTATATCATTCATAGTATCCAAGTTGCTGGAATTTTAGCAGAGCTACATATGGATCCGGATACGATTGCAACTGGATTCTTACACGATGTGGTTGAAGATACAGAGATTGAACTCGATGAAATTGCGGAACGCTTTAGCGAAACTGTCGCTTTTTTAGTCGACGGGGTTACAAAGTTAGGGAAGTTGAAATTTCAAAGTAAACAGGAAGCCTTAGCTGAGAATCATCGTAAAATGCTACTAGCGATGGCAAAAGATATGCGGGTAATTATCGTGAAATTGGCTGACCGCCTTCACAATATGCGCACGATGAAATATCAAAGCCCTGAGAAACAAATTGAAAAATCGCAAGAAGCGATTGAAATTTACGCACCGTTAGCGGATCGCCTCGGGATTAGCTCGATTAAATGGGAGCTCGAAGATATTGCGTTACGCTATATTAATAAAGACGCTTACTATGATATTGTGAAGAAAATGGATAGTAAGCGAGTTGAACGGGAAGCTTTTATTGAACAAACGATTAAAGATATTCAAGGTTCAATTGAAGATTTGAATATTGAAGCAGAAATTTATGGTAGACCTAAACATATTTATTCAATTTACCGAAAAATGGTTGATCAAAAGAAAGATTTCGATGATATTTATGACTTATTAGCCATTCGGGTGATTGTGCCAACCATCAAAGATTGTTACGCCGTTTTAGGTGCGGTCCATACTCGCTGGAAACCAATGCCTGGTCGATTTAAAGACTATATTGCCATGCCAAAAGCCAATATGTATCAATCAATTCACACGACAGTGATTGGTAACAATGGGAAGCCAGTTGAAATTCAAATTCGTACCCATCAAATGCATCATGTTGCGGAATATGGGGTCGCAGCGCACTGGGCTTATAAAGAAGGCCGAGTCGATAAAGTCGAAGAAGATGACACAATCAAGAAGCAATTAGACTGGTTCCGTGACTTAGTAGAATTACAAGATGCGGCTCGAGATGCGAGCGAGTTTATGGATTTTGTTAAAGAAGATATCTTTAAAGACCAAGTGTATGTCTTTACGCCAAATGGGGATGTCATTGAATTACCAACCGGATCATGCCCCATTGACTTTGCTTACCACATCCATTCTGAGATTGGTAATAAGACAGTGGGCTCAAAGATTAACGGTCAAATCGTCCCGCTGGACTACAAGCTACGTAATGGTGATATTGTAGAGATTTTAACGAATCCTAATTCTAAAGGACCGAGCCGAGATTGGTTGAACTTTACTGCAACAAGTAAAGCTAAAAACCGTATCAAACGGTTCTTCAAGATGGAAGAGCGTGAGCTCAATAGCGAAATAGGGCAAGATATCTTAGAACGCGAACTCAAAGAAATTGGTAGTACCCTAAAAGTAATTACTACGAAGAAAAATGAGCAAGGGATTTTGGAGCGATTTAATTTTGCAACGATTGAAGATGTGTATGCTGCCATTGGATTAGGTGAAATCAGTGCTGCCAGCATTATAAATTATTTAGAAATTAAACCGAAAGCCAAAGAAGCTATCCTTACTCAAAAACAAGTCAAGCCCACTACTCAAAAAACTCAACCTCGCTCTGTTCATGAGAGTGGTGTAGTCGTAGAGGGTGTTGATAATTTAATGATTCGTCTCAGCCGATGCTGTAATCCAGTACCCGGTGATGAGATTGTCGGTTATATTACGCGTGGTCGTGGTATTTCAGTTCATCGTATGGATTGTCCTAACTTAAATGCTGAAGATGATTTAGAAAATCGTCTTATTGAAGTGCATTGGGATCAAGACAGTGAGAACGAGGGAGGCTATGAAGCCAAGATTATTATTGAGGGCTTTGATCGATCAGGGCTTCTAAATGATATCTTACATGTCATTAATCATACTGTGACAAATTTAAATAGCTTTAATGGGAAAGTTAATGAAAATAACGGATCGATTGTAACGATACGGGTATTAGTGAAAAATACTCAGCAATTGGATGAGTTAATGGTCAAATTAAAAAATATTCCGAATGTTTATGAAGTTCGTCGATTATCAAATTAAAGGGTGAATAAATTGCGTATATTGATTCAAAGAAGCCTACAAAGTTCGGTTGAAGTCAATCAACAGACGATTGGCTCGATTGATAAAGGCTTTGTCATTTTAGTTGGGGTTACCCATGATGATGACGCGTCGGATGTCGAATATTGCGTTCGAAAAATTGCCAACTTAAGATTATTCGAAGATGAAGATGGAAAGACAAATCTTTCGTTAAAAGATGTTCAAGGCGAGATATTGTCCATTAGTCAATTCAGTTTATTTGCGAATACTAAGAAAGGGAACCGACCTAGCTTTATCCGGGCTGCCCAACCGGACCATGCAAATCAACTTTACGAAGACTTTAATGAGCAATTAAGAGCGCTAGGTTTTAAAGTTGAAACGGGAGAATTTGGAACGGATATGCAAGTCAAGATTGTTAACGACGGTCCGATGACATTGTTAATTGATTCAAAAGATAGAGACTGGTAAAACAATGACCATCAATCTAAATGATTGATGGTCCTTTGGTTTTTATTTAAAGTAATCTTGTAACCCTTCTGCAATTGCTTGAGCTAATTTACGTTGGTTTTCTTCTTTCGTAAAGTAAGACAAGTCTGCTTCGTGGGTCATATAGCCGAGTTCTAATAATAGACATGGGCGATGATTATCACGTAAGACTTGGAAGTTACCAAAGACAATTCCGTTATTTTCCAATTCGATGGTTTTGAGTCGCTCATTAATTGTTTCAGCAAGCTCGTAATCATTTTCATGGAAATAATAGGTTGCGGTACCTCCCCAAGTCGGGTCATCGAGCGCATCAAAATGGATGGATACAAATGCATCAACTTGATTATCGTTACTCATTTGGGCAATCTCTTCTAAACCAATCATAATATCTTCTTCACGACTCATGATGACACGAGCACCCATTTTTTCTAAAGCTTCTTTTAGATATAAAGCGGTAGGAAGAGTGTAATCTTTCTCATGTAAAGTACCGTCTAAAGAAGAAGTTCCTGGATCCATTCCGCCATGTCCGGCATCGACGTGGATAACTGCTTCACTGATTGAAGCAGGACGTTCGGGTGTTTCATGGCCAATATAATCGCTCGCAAAGGCCACGTGACTTGAATTTAAGTAGCCTTCAGTACCTTCATCATCGCGAACAAAGTAATAATCATGACCTGTTGTATCTTGATTCGTTGACAAGTATTCAAAGCGTTGGTTATAAGTCGGGTGATAAATCACGGGACTTAATCCATCAGGATACTCATAGAGCGCTTGATTATTTTGTCGCATATAAATGATTTTGCTGGCTTCTTCGGGTGTTAAACCCGCTAGTAAATCATTATTTGACGTAATACTTTCGTGGGACTTATCCGGAATATCATTTTGACTTATCAAAGTGACCTCAGAGGTTTTAATATAACCTTGATCATTTTTATAATTTATTTGTAACCAACCATTATTCTCAAAGTTAACTTTAAGGTACTCATCAGCTGGGATTTGATGAATAATCGTCGAGTCAGTATGGGCGCTTTGGTAAAGCGGTGTCGTTTTTTCAATATGTACTGCGAGTTCTGTGTCATCGATAGGTTGATCTTTATTCAATAACCAACTGGGCACATAACCATTTTGTTGTCCATTCACGACAACATTATACCAACCGTTCCGTTCAGAGAGAATTTCAACACGGTCCCCTTTATTTAACGTTGTAATGGCACTACTGTTCGTAGCGGCTCCCACTCTCAATGTGATAGTCTGGTTTTCAATGGTGTAAACTTCTTCACGGACCAGGGCGGTAATGGTCAGCAATGACACAATTGCAAAGGTCATCGCAATAAATAACGGAAAATATTTTTCGGTATAAATTTTGAAAATAAAACGTTGCAAAGATTCAATCATACGGATCCTACCTTATAGTGATGTTAAAGATAATTATAACGTATTTTACGATATAAAACGTCTTTGTCATCGAATAGTAATATATGTCGCCAGAATGAAAAATGTTGACAATTGCTTGATTTAGGCTTAAATTATATCTATATACTTAAATTCGATGAAGCAACTTATATATAGAATAAATCAGAGAGCTACTGGGTGGTGTGAAGTAGTCAGCATTCTGTTTGACATTGTGGAGAAGATTCAGTTCCGTTAACGACGTTATCGTTTGAAGGTAAATCATTTTTTGATTACAAAAATAGGTGGTACCACGTTGTAATGAACGTCCTATGGCTATTTGCCATAGGGCTTTTTTAATGAATATGATAGAGAGGTTGATAAGATGATTAAGAAACCAAAAGGCACCGAAGATATTTTGCCAAGCGAGATTTATATTTGGCAGTACGTTGAAGATACAGCACGAAATGTATTTGAAAGTTATAATTTTGAAGAAATCAGAACACCGATTTTCGAAGACTACGAGTTATTCCAACGTGGTGTGGGCGATGAGACGGATATGGTTTCCAAAGAAATGTATGATTTTGAAGATAAAGGAGGCCGTCGTATCGCGTTACGCCCAGAAGGCACAGCTTCTATCTGCCGAGCTTTTGTACAGCACAAGCTGTTTGGACCAGAATATCCAAAGCCTTATAAGCTCTATTACACGGGACCGATGTTTCGTTATGAACGTCCCCAAGCCGGTCGACAACGTCAATTCAATCAAATGGGTGTCGAAGTTTTAGGGACAGACAATTGTGCGATGGATGTGGAAGTCATGGCGATGGCTTGGGACTTATTTGAGGAATTAGGTTTGACTAATATAAAGCTCGTTATTAATACGATTGGTCATCCAGAAGAGCGTCGTCAGTTTATTGACGCATTAATTGAATATTTAACACCGCACCAAGAGGAGCTGAGTGAAGATTCACGCCGAAGACTTGAGACAAATCCTCTACGTATTTTAGATTCTAAAGACGCAAAGGATCAACAATTATTAGTTAAAGCGCCTAAGATTTCTGATTATTTAAGTCAAGAGAGTCTCGATAATTTTCAAAAGGTTCAATCAATGTTAGAAGCATTAGAGATTCCATACGAGGTAGACCCACTCTTAGTGCGAGGTATTGATTACTATCAAGATACGATTTTTGAAATGATGGTGGAAGATGATTCCATTGGAAGTCAGTCGACCATTTGTGGGGGCGGACGCTACGATGGACTCGTTGAAGAATTAGGTGGACCTTCAACACCAGGTTTTGGCTTTGGAATTGGCTTAGAACGATTAATTTTATTATTAAAAGATCAAAAAGTTGCTGTTCCAGAAAATGAAGCAGTGGATGTTTTCGTTATTTGTATGGGAGAAACCATTGATGCGATGGCGATGGAGATTATTCAAGCAGCTCGACAAGCTGGTTTAAAAGCGGACCGTGATTATATGGGACGCAGTATGAAATCGCAATTTAAGACAGTTGATAGATTGAAAGCAAAAACAGTCATTGTCCTCGGGGAAGACGAAGTTCAATCGCAAAGCTTTACATTGAAAAATACTGAAACACAAAAACAAATTAGCGTTAATTTATCAGATTGGTTAACACAACCGGATGTTTTTTTCCGTCAAATAACGATGGATACATCGGTAATTGATAACTACTTTAAAGGAGAATAGACATGACACAACGAACAACTTATGTAGGATTAGTTAATGAATCGATGATTGGCCAAACTTTAACTTTAAAAGGGTGGGTCCAAAAGCGACGTGATTTAGGAAAATTAATTTTTGTCGATTTAAGAGACCGTGAAGGAATCTGTCAAATTGTTTTTGACTCTGAAATTTTAAAAGACCAAATGAGTGACGTCGATCAAATTCGTACGGAGTATATTATTGAAGTGACCGGTGAACTTCGTTATCGAAGTGAAGACGCAGTTAACTTAAACCATCCGACCGGTAAAATGGAATTAGTTGCAAAAGAATTTGAAATACTCACGCGTAGTAAAGTACCAGCCATCTATATTGAAGATGACCTCGATGCTTCAGAAGAAGTCCGTCTTAAATATCGTTACTTAGACCTACGTCGGCCGAAAATGTTTAGAAACTTAAAGTTAAGACATCAGGTGGTCCAATCGATTCGTAATTTCTTAAATGATGCGGGCTTTGTCGATGTTGAAACACCGTTCTTAACGAAATCAACACCTGAAGGTGCACGAGATTACTTAGTGCCAACACGTCGAGAGGCGGGTGAGTTTTATGCTTTACCGCAATCGCCTCAATTATTTAAGCAATTGTTAATGGCGGCCGGATTTGACCGTTATTATCAGATTGTACGTTGCTTTAGAGATGAAGACTTACGGGGTGACCGTCAACCTGAATTTACTCAAGTGGACCTAGAGACCAGCTTCTTATCTCAAGGCGAAATTATACAATTGGCTGAAGATATGATTAAGCAAGTCATGCGTGAAGTGATGAACTTAGAATTCGATCAGCCATTCCCAACCATTAGCTATGCCGAAGCAATGGCGCGTTATGGGGTTGATAAGCCAGATATTCGCTTTGGCCTTGAGTTACGAGATGTTACCGAATGGGCTGAGGGCTGTGAATTTGGCGTCTTTAAAAACACTGTGACAAGTGGAGGCGTCGTTCAAGGGATTAACCTGAAAGGGTTAGCGGATGAGTACTCACGTAAAACAGCCGATGCATTAGCCGAGGTTGTGAAACCTTATGGTGCCAAAGGTCTAGCTTGGATTAAATTAACCGATGAAGGGTTAAATGGACCGATTGCAAAATTCTTTGATGAAAAAGATTTAGCCGTATTCCAAGAGAAATTAGAACTCGAAAAAGGGGATATTGTCTTCTTTGTAGCGGATCAACTTGAAGTCACTCAAGCAGCATTAGGTGCTCTACGTAATCATTTAGGTAAAGTTCATCAATTATATGATGAGGATGAATTCGCCTTTATTTGGGTAGTAGATTGGCCACTCTTAGAGTATGATGAAGAATCTCAACGCTATGTGGCAATGCATCATCCATTTACCTCACCACAAAATAAAGATATTGAAGCACTTAAAGCGAACCCGAAAGAAGCTTTAGCGAATGCCTATGATATTGTCCTTAACGGCTATGAATTAGGTGGCGGTAGTGTCAGAATTAATGATAAAGCCTTACAAGACGAGATGTTTAACTTACTCGGCTTTACACCTGAACAAGCACAGAGCCAGTTTGGTTTCTTACTAGACGCGATGGAATATGGATTCCCACCTCACGGAGGAATTGCCCTTGGATTAGACCGCTTTATTATGTTATTAGCAAAAGAACCAAATATCCGTGAAGTGATTGCTTTTCCAAAAACGGGCCGTGGTTATGACTTAATGATGGAAGCACCAAACCATGTGGCACAAGATCAATTGGATGAATTACATTTAACGGTGAAAAAAGACTAGTTTTATCGCTTAGAAAGGAGTTCGTATGTTATTAGGATCACACGTTTCTCTAAAAGGGAAAGAAATGCTACTAGGATCGGTTAAAGAAGCCGCGTCTTATGGTAGTAATGTTTTTATGGTTTATACCGGGGCTCCTCAAAATACGACCCGTAAACCAATTGAGACGTTCAATATTGAAGAGAGTTATCAATTGATGAAAGAAGTGGGCATTGAATTCTTCACAGTGCATGCACCATACATTGTTAACTTAGCGAATACGACGAAGGAAGGCTATCATGACTTTGCGATTGAGTTTCTCCGTCAAGAGTTAGACCGCACAATGGCTCTAGGAGCGAATCAAATTACCTTACACCCTGGAGCGCATGTCGGAGCAGGCGCAGATGTTGGCATTCAACAAATTATTCACGGTTTGAATCAGATTCTTTCGCCAGATGATACTGTACAAATTGCCTTAGAAACAATGGCCGGAAAAGGAACAGAAATAGGGCGCTCCTTTGAAGAATTAGCCCAAATTATTGATGGGGTCACACATAACGATAAATTATCAATTACTTTTGATACGTGTCATGTCTTTGATGCAGGTTATGATATTAAAAATGATTTTGATGGCGTGCTAAATGAGTTCGATAAGATTATCGGCCTCGATCGTCTTAAAGTACTCCATATTAATGATTCTAAGAATCCATCAGGATCACATAAAGACCGCCATGCCAATGTAGGCGAAGGGAATATTGGTTTTGATACTTTAAATTATATTGTCCATCATCCGCAACTAAATGCTATTCCAAAAATTTTAGAAACGCCTTGGGTTGCAGATCCTGAAAAAGATAAGGTGAAATATCCACCTTATAAGTTCGAAATTGAAATGCTACGAAAAGAAGTACATAATCCTCAACTGATAGAGCAAATTATTGAAACAAAAGGTCAATAATAAAAAGAGTCCCTAGCAATCGATGGAATTGCTAGGGGCTTTTAAACGATTTTTTTATTTTACCAGCGTGGTTTATGTGGCAAGTTTAAAACATCTAAAATAATGACAGAAGATTCCTCAATACTTCGTTCCGAGACATTAATCACCGGACATTGGAGCTTCTGATAGATACTTTCAGCATAGGCTAATTCCTCGTCAACGCGCTCTTTCGATGCGTAACGTGTCGCACTACTTAACCCAAATTCACTCATACGTTTTTGACGGTGGTTACAAATAATATCCGCGTTATTCGTTAAGCCGACAATTTTTGATGAAGGAATTTTGAATAATATTGGGGTAATTTCTTTTTCAGGAATTAAAGGTAAGTTCGTTACTTTATAACCTAAAGTCCCTAAGTACATACTCAAAGGAGTTTTACCCGTCCGGCTCACCCCTAAAATCACGATATCTGCTTCTTTTAACGCTTCAGGGTTTTTACCATCATCATTATTCAATGTAAATTCAATCGCTTTAATTCGGTTAAAGTATTGATCTGACAACTCAAATTGTGAACCTTTTAAGCCAACGGGTTTAATCCCAGTACGTTGTTCAATATCCTTAGTAAAAGGTTGAATTAAATTATGAAGGACTAGGTTGTTTTCTGTCGCAAAAGCTTCTGCAATATAAGCTTGATGCGAGTTTGAAATGGTCATAAATATGATGCCGTGAGTTTGTTTGGCTGATTCGAGCGCTTCAATTAATTGTTGTTCATTTTCGATTAAAATATGTTTATGAATCTCGTATTCTATTTCTGGGAATTGAGCGACAGTCGCTTGGGCGACTTTCGTCGCTGTCGCACCAATCGAGTCTGAAATGATATGAATGTGTAGCAGTTGATTATCGATTGACATAAGCTCCTCCTGCGTGTTGGTAACCTTATTTTATCACAACATATGCTTAATTGCATAGAGATAATAACATTTAATTAAGAGGGGTTGATTTATTGCTTGGGATTCATTATAATGTTAAAGACTTTATAAAGCTATAAAGTACTCAAGCTCGGGAGGGGGGATTCATAATGTCTAAAACTGTAGTTCGTGATAACGAATCATTAGAAGACGCTCTTCGACGCTTCAAACGCGACGTTTCTAAGACAGGTACTCTAAGAGAGGCACGTAAACGTGAATATTACGAGAAGCCTAGTGTAAGACGTAAGAAAAAATCAGAAGCTGCTCGTAAGCGTAAATACTAATTCATTACGACCTGTAATGAGTAGGTCTGATTTAGTTTGAATTGTTCGAGGGAGAATTCATTCTAAAGACCCACAATCATAATGATTTAATTAAGGTGAGATTCATTTCGTTGAATCTTGCCTTTTTTTATTGGGTTGGGAGGCTAATTTGTAGTAGAATAAAGGTAAGACTATTAGACAAAGGAGTTAATTATTTGAATCCATCAGAATCTTATACGCAAGTCGTCAAAGTAACGAATTCAGAATGGTTAATGAGCTTATTAGGAACGCAAGATAAATACGTTAAATTAATCGAAGATTATTACGATGTCGCGATTAGTAACCGTGGTGAAGATATTACGATTCAAGGTCAAGATGAAGCATCAGTTCTGCAAGTCCGTTCGATTTATTTAAGTATACTTGAATTGCTAGCAAAAGGATTTCAACCTAAGACCGTAGATTTTGTCACTGCAATTAAGATGGCTAAGAAAGGCACGATTGATCATTTTGTAGATCTTCATTCCGAACAAATCAGTCGTACTTATGATGGTAAGCCAATTTATGCTAAAAATTTTGGGCAATTAAGTTATGTTCAAGCAACACGGAAACGAGATATTGTCTTTGGCATCGGTCCTGCAGGAACAGGGAAAACTTATTTAGCCGTAGTTTTGGCGGTACAAGCCTTAAAAAATGGTCAGGTGAAGCGAATTATCTTAACACGACCGGCTGTGGAAGCAGGTGAGCGTTTAGGATTCTTACCAGGAGACCTCAAAGAGAAGGTTGATCCGTATTTAAGACCCATCTATGATGCACTTTATTCTGTTTTAGGTAAAGAACATACTGAACGTCTTATCGAACGTGAAGTCATTGAGATTGCGCCACTTGCGTATATGCGTGGACGAACATTAGATGATGCTTTCGTCATCTTAGATGAGGCTCAAAATACAACAATCGCTCAAATGAAAATGTTCCTAACAAGACTTGGCTTTGGTTCTAAAATGATTGTGAACGGGGACCATACGCAAATTGATTTAATGCCAGGGGTGAAATCTGGCTTGATTGATGCTGAAGAGAAATTGAGTGGTCTCAAACGACTTGAGTTTGTCTATTTTGATGCTTATGATGTTGTACGTCACCCGGCCGTTGCGGATATTATTCGTGCGTATAGCAATGAAGAGTAAACGGAGGGATTGCATTGATTATCGATATTATGGATGAAGGCGAACGCTTAAACTCAGACCAATATGAATTGATTGAAAGAATTGTTAAATTAACTGCCGAACGACTCTCGCTACAACCAGAAATTGAAGTGGATATTTCAATCGTAACGGATCGCGAGATCCATGAACTAAACTTAAATTATCGGGGGATTGATCGCCCGACAGATGTATTAAGTTTTGCGTTGGAAGAAGGTGAACCAGATTCTTGGTCAGAATTGAGCCAAATGAATGTTGGCTTAAATCGTCATTTGGGCGATATTATTATTTCTTATGATCAAGCTGTTCGTCAAGCTGAAGAGTATCGCCATTCTCTTGATCGTGAGCTGGCCTTTTTGACCGTACATGGATTCTTACATCTTAATGGCTATGATCATCAGACCGTAGAAGAGGAACAAGAAATGTTCCAACTGCAAGAGGAGGTCTTGAAAGATTATGGACTTGAACGATAATTCAAAGGCCAAGCAGCAAATTAAGTTATACCAATCTTTTCGTTGTGCACTTCAGGGGATTACAGGCCCAATATTAAAAGAGCGGAATTTCAAGATACAATTAGCTTTTGGACTATGTACAATTCTATTGAGCGCTTACTTTCAAATTCAACGTATTGAGTGGATAATTATCATACTGTGTGTTGGGCTAGTCTTAGCATTGGAATTGATAAATTTTGCGATTGAACGGACTGTTGACTTGGCATCGGATTATCATTATCATGAATTGGCTAAATGGGCCAAAGATGCTAGTGCCGGGGCAGTTTTGTTAGCATCCATCGTCACAGTGATAATTGGCGTACTAATTTTTTATCCTTATCTTTTAAATTGAACGAGGTGATATATTGAACACAAATTTTAAATCTGGTTTTATTTCGATTATTGGACGACCGAATGTTGGAAAATCAACGTTAATTAATCGATTTGTAGGCCAAAAGATTGCAATTATGTCGGATAAGCCACAAACGACTCGTAATCGAATTCAAGGTGTCTTAACGAATGAAGAAGGTCAAATTATCTTTATTGATACACCTGGTATTCATAAGCCAAAACACGCCTTAGGTGACTTTATGGTTCAGACGGCGTTAAAGTCTACCCGAGGTGTGGATGGTGTTTTAGTGGTCGTTAATGCTACAGAACCCATTGGACCCGGAGACCGGGTAGTACTTGATCATGTTAAATTACTAGATATCCCTAAATTTTTAGTGATTAATAAAGTGGATTTAATTGATCAAAGTGAAATTTTTGATATTATTAAAACTTATACTGATGAGTATGAATTCGATGAAGTTTTTCCAATCAGTGCAACTGAAGGTTACAATACCGATATTCTTTTAGATAAAATTATGTCTATCTTGCCAACAGGTCCTCAATATTATCCCGCTGACCAAGTGGTCGATCATCCGGAGTACTTTATTGTTCAAGAGTTAATTCGTGAGAAAGTACTCCATTTAACTCGCGAGGAAATTCCACATTCAGTGGCAGTTCAAGTGGAATCGATGCATCGCGATGTGGAAGATCAATCGGTTGAAATACAGGCTGTGATCATTGTTGAACGTAAATCACAAAAAGGAATCATTATTGGCAGTCAAGGTAAGATGATTCGCAATATTCGCAAACGAGCCGAAAAAGATATCGAAGTCTTACTCGGTTCGAAAGCTTACCTTGAAATTTGGGTAAAAGTTCAAAATAGTTGGCGTGATCGTCGTCATTTCTTAAATGAATACGGCTATCGTCCGGATGAATATTAATGGATTAAGTTCATCATGAGAACAAATTTTAAAGGGATTGTTTTATTTACGCGACCTTACCGTGAAAAAGATGGCTTGGTTAAGATTTTTACGGAAGATCAAGGGACCCAGATGTTCTTTGTTCGCGGTTTTAATCAAGCGACGCATACTTTAAAGAGTCAATTGATTCCCCTCACGTATAATGATTATTGGGGAACCATCAATCAAGAAGGGATGTCTTTTCTGCAAGAAGCTCGGACACTAAATTTTTACCGACCAATTCATGAAGATATTGAAAAGCATGCATACGGTATCTATCTTGCGCAATTAATTGATGCGTCAATCAATGACCGAGAAAATCATCCGGAACTCTTTGCTTTGTTGCAAGATGCACTTGAATTGATGGTGAAGTCGACCATGTATCCGGTGATAGCAACCTATGTTGAGTTGTTTTTACTGCCATATTTTGGGGTGCACTTCGATTTTCATCATTGTGTCGTTTGCCATAAACCACATTACGAGATGGATTTTAGTATGCGACTTAATGGGATGCTCTGTTCGGACCATGCCCATCTCGATGAAATGCGTTGGCTACTTTCACCGAAAGTGGTGTATTTGCTACAAGTACTGTCAAAAGCAAAGTTAAAGCAAATTCGATCGATTGATGTCTCTGATGAGACATTGAAAATGTTACGCGATTTTATGAGTGCGCTTTACCAGGAGTATGTAGGTATTCGATTGAAGAGTAAATCTTATCTAGATAAACTACAAAAATATTTAACGTAAACCGTTGATTAGCATTGACTAACGAGTGAATTATGTATAAAATTTGGTTAGAGCATTGAATGAAGATAATGAAGCGAATCTAGGACAGTGAGAGCTAGATTGAATCGATGGCAGCTCGTTAAAACTTATATAAATATACTTTAAAGTGCAGATCGTGATCTGAATTAGGGTGGAACCGCGAAGTTAATTCGTCCCTATGATTATTTAATAATCATAGGGACGCTTTTTATATTTATGGAGGAGGAAAAGCATGGTTAATTCTGTCCAAGAAATGATTTTAACGTTACAAAATTTTTGGTCTGAGCAAGGATGTTTGATTTTGCAAAGTTATGACAGTGAGAAAGGGGCGGGGACAATGAGTCCTTATACCTTTATTCGTTCACTTGGCCCAGAGCCTTGGAATGCTGCCTACGTTGAACCATCGAGACGTCCTGCTGATGGCCGTTATGGTGAGAATCCGAATCGTCTCTATCAACATCATCAATTTCAAGTGGTAATGAAGCCATCCCCAATTAATATTCAAGAATTGTATTTGGCGAGTATTGAACAGCTTGGAATCAATCCCTTAGAACATGATATCCGCTTTGTTGAAGATAACTGGGAGAATCCTTCACTTGGATGTTCTGGTTTAGGATGGGAAGTGTGGATTGATGGGATGGAAGTTACACAATTTACTTATTTCCAAACTGTGGGTGGTCAACGATGTTATCCTGTAACGAGCGAGATTACCTATGGTATTGAGCGACTAGCGATGTATTTACTCAATGTGGATAATGTTTATGAATTACCCTGGGCTCCAGGTGTAAAATACGGTGATATCTTTCAACAACCTGAGCGTGAGCACTCGATTTATTCCTTTGAAGAAAGTAACGGTGAGATGTTGTATTCACTCTTTACTCAGTATGAACAAGAAGCATTGCGCTTAATTGAATTAGGCTTGATTCATCCAGCTTATGATTATGTTTTAAAATGCAGTCATACTTTTAACTTATTGGATGCAAGAGGCTATATATCAGTGTCAGACCGTGCTGGTTATCTTGCGCGAGTCCGTAAAATGGCTCGTGAAATCGCACAACAATTTATTGCCGAGCGTGAGAAATTAGGGTTTCCGCTCTTAAATGAAGAATCCCTTACGGAAGGAGCGTCAAAATAAATGGCAGAATATCTATTAGAATTAGGTTTAGAAGAAATTCCTTCACGATTTATTGATGATTTAAGTCAACAATTGGCTCAATTAGTGAGCGATTATTTTAAAGCGCAACGATTATCGTTTGATTCGGTATCGCGTTATTCAACACCGAGACGCCTTGCAGTGATTGTGCATGGTCTAGCAGAAAAACAAACGGATCATCAAGAACTTGTTAAAGGTCCCGCTTTAAGAATCGCTCAAGATGACCAAAAACAATGGACAAAAGCGGCAGAGGGTTTTGTTCGTGGTCAAGGTGCGACGACAGATGATATTGAAATTCAATCGATTAAGGGAGAAGATTATATCTTCGTTAATAAGTTTGAGGCCGGAGTTCCAGCCGAAGAGGTTATTCAAAATATTAGTCAAGTTTTTGATAAATTAGTTTTCCCAGTCAGCATGACTTGGGGAATGGAGAAAAAACCTTTCATTCGTCCTCTACATTGGATTGTCTCTTTATATGGCGATCAAGTCATTCCGATTGAATACTTGTACTTAACCGCAGATCGTTATACTGAAGGACATCGTTTCCTTGGAGAACGGGTATTTCTATCACATCCGAATGCGTTTCTCGATACGTTACGTGAGCAATACGTTATGGCAGATGTACAAGAGCGAGAAAATACAATTCGCGAGCAAATCGCGAAGCTTGCGAATGAAAACCATTGGATTGTTCCAATGGATGCATCACTACTTGAAGAAGTGAATAATTTAATTGAGTGGCCTACCGCATTTTGTGGGACTTTTGAACCGGAATTCCTTGAATTGCCTCCGGTTGTCTTAACTACGACCATGAAGGAACATCAACGTTATTTCTATGTATTAGATAAGGCAACGGATGAACTCCTACCTTACTTTATTAGTGTACGTAACGGCAATACAGATCATCTTGAAAATGTCGTGCATGGTAATGAGAAAGTATTGCGTGCCAGATTGGATGATGCGCTATTCTTCTATCGTGAGGATATGAAGCATTCAGTAGATTATTTTGTGGAGAAATTAAGTCATATTAAAGAACACTATCAATTAGATACATTGGCCAAAAAGCAAGAGCGCGTAATCAAAATTATCGAGCAATTAGTTCAGCCATTAAATTTAGAAGTTGCAGATGTGGAGACGGCATTAGCCGCTGCTAAAATCTATAAGTTTGACCTTGCGACGTTGATGGTCGATGAATTAAGCGAGCTTCAAGGAATTATCGGTGGCGTCTATGCTGAGAAATTCGGTATTGAATCATCGATCGCCCAAGCAATTTCAGAGCAATATTTACCAAATCAAAGTGGTGGCGCATTGCCTAAATCAATTGCAGGTTCCGTTCTAGCATTGGCTGATAAGATTGATACATTAATTCAATACTTCAACGTAGGTATTATTCCATCTGGATCAAGTGACCCTTATGGACTTCGTCGACAAGCGATTGGGATGGTCGAAATATTAGTAGCAAATCAATGGTCATTGAATCTTGATGCGATGGATCGTATTATACATGCTGTGGATACGTCGCTTACCCAATCAGACTTAAAGAAAAAATTTGTTGAATTTATTCGTGCGCGCTTAGAAAAACACTTACAAAATCTGCAAGTCGATTACGATATTATTGATGGCGTTGCGCATGCCCATCAATTGAATCCGTATCGTCAAATTCATTTTGCACTAAAACTTCAACAACTTAAACAAGAGCAGCCTGAACTGTTTCAGTCTATGATTGAAGCACTTAGCCGAGTCATGAATATTGCTAGCGATAAAGAGGAAAGTGAAATTTCTATTCAATCAGACTTATCTCAGAGTAATTCGGAAGAAATTTTAATTCAAAAAGTTTCTCAATTACAATCAGAAGATTCCATCCAACAGTGGGTTGATCTAGTTAAGCCAATTAAAGAATATTTTGAAGAGAATTTAGTAAACCATGAAGACGAAACAATTCGAATCAATCGTATGAATACGATGACTCGTTTATCAAAATATATTCGTCAAGAAATGGATCCAAGATTAATTATTTATAAATTTTAATCATTAAAATGGAGGTGAAAATATGTCCTCATTAATCGATTATGTTCAAGTGAATGTAAAAGCCGGTAAGGGAGGGGACGGGATGGTTGCATTCCGTCGTGAAAAATATGTTCCAGATGGCGGTCCGGCAGGTGGAGATGGCGGTCGAGGTGGGAGTATCTATTTTCAAGTAGATGAAGGCTTAAGAACCTTACTTGATTTCCGATATCACCGTCATATTAAAGCCAAAAATGGCGAGAATGGCATGAGTAAAAATAAATACGGTGCTGATGCTGAAGATGCTTATATCAGTGTCCCACCTGGAACAATTGTTCGACGGGCAGATAATCAACAATTAATTGCTGATTTGGTGGAGCACAACCAAGTGGCACTGATTGCCAAAGGAGGCCGTGGCGGGCGCGGCAATGTTAAGTTTGCTACGCATAAAAACCCAGCGCCTTCAATTGCTGAAAATGGTGAACCCGGTGAAGAATTTGATGTTATTTTAGAGCTGAAGATGATTGCTGATATCGGAATTGTAGGTTTACCAAGCGCTGGGAAATCAACACTCCTATCTGTAGTAAGTAATGCAAAACCGAAAATTGCTGACTATCACTTTACAACGTTAGAGCCAAATCTCGGTGTAGTGAAGGTTGATTCAGACCATGAATTTATCGTAGCGGATATGCCAGGATTAATTGAAGGTGCCTCTGAAGGTGTTGGGTTAGGGATTCAATTCTTAAAGCATATCGAACGAACGAAAGCATTATGGCATGTCCTAGATATGAGTGGAGAGTATGTCGATCCTTTTGAAAGTTATTTAACGGTTCAAGAAGAAATTGGTCAATATAATGAACTGATTTTAGATCGCCCAAGTATTATTGTAGCGAATAAAATGGATACATTCGATGCGAAAGAGAATCTAGAATTATTTAAAACGTCATTAGCAGAATACTATCAATCGATTGACCGGGATCAGCCACCAGTAATAGAGATTAGTGCCTGGCAAAATAAAGGCACGGCTTCACTAATTCAATTGACACAATCTATTTTGGCTTCTGCTGAAGAGATTGCGCTGTTTGAAGAGGAAGCAGAAGATCAAGTGGTCTATCAACTTGAAACACCTGAACCGGACTTTGTAATTCATCAGGTAAGTGAATCGGAATGGGAGATTACAGGAGCTCGTATTGAGAAACTTTTTGCAATGACAAACTTAGCTCATGATGAAAGTTTGGCGCGTTTTGCACGGCAAATGCGTGGAATGGGAATTGATGATGCCTTACGAGAACAAGGAGCACAAAATGGTGATATTATCACAATCTCAGGCTATCAATTCGAGTTCTTAGATTAGGTGATATTATGGGAAACAATCAAACTAAGCAACGTTTGGCCATTTTTGATGGCTATAAGGGTTTTTCAATCATTGCGATTATTTTATATTACTTCTATCAACATCTTTTACCTGGAGGCTATTTAGCGGTTAACTTTTTCTTACTAGTCGCAGGGTTCTTTAACTTTAGGTACTTTTATGTTCGCGATCTGCAACATCAACCATTGTCACCCTTGAATTTTTATCGCCGACGCTTTGAACGATTATTCTTTCCGATGTTGGCAATGATTCTCTCCACGGGAACAATCATCCTATTGTTTGCGAGAGATTTTATGTTCAATTTAAGGAATATGGCGTTATCTTCATTACTATTTGTAAATAATTATTATCAAATTTTTAACGAACAATCCTATTTTGTTCAGGCAGCTAATCCAAGTCCATTTACGCACTTGTGGTATGTTGGAATTTTAGCGCAGTTAATTTTACTAACGCCAGTTCTTTTCTTCTTATTTTATTCATGGCATCGAAAACCATCGTATGCAACGAATATGTTGTTAATTGTGTCTGCTGTTTCTGCTGGATACATGGCGTTTCGCTACCAGGATGGCATGGATCCAACGGGAGTATATTATAGTGTGTTAACTCGTGCATCGGCTTATACTTTTGGGGCAGCAATCGGTCTATTGTTCCCAATCCAACTAAATCCAAAGCCATTGCAACGCCAAGCAAAATTGATTCTTAATAGTGTTGGAACAGTCTGCCTGATTTTGATGATTATTATGATGAAATTTATGTATGGAACGCAACCTTTTGCGTATCGCTTTGGAATGACGCTCTACACGATAGTGGCAGGATTATTCCTAATTGCAACAATCCATTCAGATACTTTTTGGCACAAGGTTTTAAGTTTAAAAATATTTACCTTTTTAGGTCAGCGAAGCTACTCATATTATTTATGGTTCTATCCTGTATATTTAATTATTGCTCGTTTTATCCGGCCTTTGAACCTGTCATTTGGAATGAATATGGCTTGTCAATTTATTATTTTGATGATTTTAGCTGAAATCAATTATCAATTCTTTGAACTACAACGAGTGTCATTACCGTTAGGACAAGATTTTAATATTCGTAAGAGTATATTCCAATTTAAGTTTTTGAAAAATCATCCTCATAAATTAAAATCCATTAAGATTTTTACCGCAAGTTATGCATTAATAGCCATACTGGGTTTTGCGGGGATTATTGCTGCACCTGAAAGCAAAGGAGATACGGCGAATAATATTCAATCTGTAATTGAGAAAAACAAAAAACTTATTGAAGAAACACAAAATGAAAATACAGACTCAACTAAAATTGTAAATAATATTGAAGGTCTCGATCAGCAAGAATTATTATATGCTAATGGGCTTGAAGTAACTTTTATTGGAGATTCTGTTTTACTAGCGGCTGCGGATGAGGTGCGCCAAGTCTTTCCAAAGTCGGTCATTAACGGAGAAGTCGGTCGTCAACTCTATAATAGTGTGAGTACGATTCATTCATTAAATAATCAGAATCTAATGAAACCGACAGTGGTAACCACACTTGGCAATAATGGGACTTTCACACCAGGTCAAATTAATGATTATATTAATGCAATCGGTAAAAATCATGATATTTTCTTTGTAACAGCTACTGCGGATCGTTCATGGGTAGCGGATGCGAACAGAGAGATTTACGCGGCGGCAGAACGATTTGGCAATGTTCATGTCATTGATTGGGCAAGTTATTCTCAAAATCATCAGTCATGGAACGAGGATGATTTTGGTCATTTAACCGAAGAAGGCTCCCAAGAATTTGCGAAGTATATTGCAAGTGAATTATTTAGACAGCGGTAATGATGGACGAAAGTAGGTGAATAAATGGAGATACAATTTTTAGGGACAGGAGCTGGCATTCCTAGTAAATTTAGAAATGTGAGTTCTTTAGCCTTGCGTCTCCATGATGAAATTAATGAAGTTTGGTTGTTTGATTGTGGTGAAGCAACTCAACACCAAATATTACATACGACCATTCGCCCCAAAAAAATAGCGAATATTTTTATTACACATATGCATGGAGATCATATTTTTGGGCTCCCAGGCTTATTAAGCAGTCGATCCTTTCAAGGTGGAGAAACATCGTTAAATATATACGGTCCTCCTGGTATTAAGGAGTATATTCAATCGAATCTTAGATTAACGAAAAGTCGTTTAACCTATCCAATTCATATTGATGAATTAAATCCTAAGGGAGGAGAGCTGACAACTTCGAGTGGCTGGTTGGTTAAGTATTTGCCATTGCAGCATGGTGTCTTATCATTAGGATATCGCATTGAGCAACCTGATAAGCCTGGTGAGTTATTGATAGATCAATTAGCAAAATATTCGATTCCAAATGGGCCAATTTATGGCCAATTAAAGCGTGGGGAAATAGTCACATTAGCAGATGGTACACAATTAGATGGACGCGATTTTATTGCGCCCAATCAAAAAGGAAAAATTATTACGATTTTAGGGGATACTCGATTGTGTGATAATAGTCGAATACTGGCTAAGGATGCAGATGTCTTAGTCCATGAGGCAACCCATAGTGGGGAAGAGGGACAGATGGCTTATGCGTATTATCATTCAACCAACATACATGCTGCACAAGTTGCTAAAGAAGCTAATGTAAAATTATTATTACTCAACCATATTAGTCCTCGATATACAAACCAAGACATCCGAGAAATATTAGCAGAAACGCGAAAAGTATTTCAGGAAACGTATATCGCAGCGGATTTAAAGGAATTTGATATTCCAATGGCTTCTGGTTTAGCAGGTGATTCGATGTGATAACCCATTCGATATATGACTGGCAATGGCCAGAAACCCCGGACCAAACAACAATTGCAGCAATCAAAGAACGATATTCGTCTTATTCAGAAGAATTTATTACTCTAGCGATACAGCGTGGTATTCAAACAGTTGAGCAATTTGAAGCAAAAATTGTGTCTCCTCAACCAATATATCACCATCCAAATCAGTTGTACCAAATTGATTTAGCAATCGAACGAATTACTCAGGCTATTGAGAACCAAGAAGCAATTTTGATCTATGGTGATTATGATGTGGACGGAATTACTAGTACTTTAATTCTCTATGAAGGACTGCAGACACTAGGAGCCAATGTCTTCTATCATTTGCCAAATCGATATACAGATGGATATGGACCCAATATCAAAACATGGGAAAGACTCATTGATGAACATCAACTTAATTTAATTATTACCTGTGATAATGGTGTAATTGATCACGGTGCGGTTCAAAAGATGAAAGAACATCAAGTGGATGTTATTATTACTGATCACCACGAGATTCAAGGAGAATTACCGCCCGCAATCGCGGTGATTCACCCAAAGCATCCCGATGGAAATTATCCCTTTAAAGAATTAAGTGGAGCAGGGGTTGCCTTAAAGGTTATAAGTGCATTATTGCAAGAAGTCCCTTCCGATGCTCTAGAGTTAGCCGCCTTAGGTACAATCGCGGATATGGTACCTTTGATTGATGAGAACCGAACGATTGTCAAAATGGGTCTCGAAGCAATTCGGCGCACGGAACGACCAGGGTTAATCAAATTAATTGAACAAAGCCCTCAAGATTTTGAGTATTTCGATGAAGAAACCGTCTCATTCTCCATCGCTCCAAAATTAAATGCATTAGGTCGGATGGATGACCCTAAAGAAGGTTTAGAGTTACTTCATACGTACGATCCGGTCCGGATCGAGGAAATAAGTCAAAAAATTGAGTTGATTAACGACCAGCGCAAGGCATTAACCGAGCAAATCGAGTCCGAAGTGATAGAAACACTCGAGAGCCTTGAAAAAATCCCACCGATTATTATGATGAGTGGCCCTCACTGGTTGAGTGGTGTTTTAGGTATTTCAGCAGGAAAAATTTCTCGGCTGTACCATCGACCTACACTACTTTTTCAAGAATCAGCAGATAAAGCCATATATAAAGGAAGTGGACGAAGTATCGAGGGGA
The DNA here is from genome assembly GCF_002847645.1 of Falseniella ignava. Taxonomy (NCBI): domain Bacteria; kingdom Bacillati; phylum Bacillota; class Bacilli; order Lactobacillales; family Aerococcaceae; genus Falseniella; species Falseniella ignava. The sequence goes on along the minus strand of NZ_PKHE01000004.1, from coordinate 21,720 downwards.
TTGATCTCTTTGATAATCTAACCCCTTTTAAGTCGCTAATGCAGCATTTTGGAGGCCATGCTCAAGCTGTTGGGATGACATTGACAAAGTCCAACTATGAAACTTTAAAAACGGAGTTGGAAAGTCATTTTGCAAAATATCAATCCGTCATTGATCAACCCGATTCGATTAAAGTTGATTTAACGGTACCGATTGAAAGAATCAACCAAGAATTTATCGAAGAAGTCAATCAATTGGCCCCCTTTGGGATGGATAATGCTAAACCTATTTTTTGTATCGAACATGTACAAATTAATTCAAAGCGTCGTATTGGTCAGAATCAGCAACATATTCGCTTGACGCTCGAACAAGCTGAAGATGAATTGAATGCCATCGGGTTCTTTAAGGGTGAATCTTTCGATCAGTTTCAGCTTAATGAAGAAGTGAGTGCGATTGGAACGTTGAATATTAATCGATGGAATGGGCAGACTCAAGTGCAGTTAAACTTGGAGGATATAGGGAGTGATGGAACACGTTGGATCGATGCTCGTAGTAAACAATCGGAAACAATGTTAGCAAAGCTCCCTGAAGCAGTGTACCTCTTCCGATCGCAGTCTGTCTTAGAACGATTTCAAGCTAAGATACGAAAAGATGCCATAATTGCATTATACTCTAATATAAATCAAGTCATGGCATCCTTTACGAATCCGGTGCCATTGGTGATTATGGAATCCCCTGAACGGCTTGAGGATTTGGCAACCATCATTAAAGATCTAACATGGAATGCGATTTATTTAGGCTGTACCCAAGATCCTTTATATTATTGGGCAGGTCCTATTGAAAGAGAAGAAGTAACTAAAGTTTATCGGTTTATGTTACAGTACCCTCAAATGGACTATAATCATTATTTAAATGAAATAGCTATCAAATTGTCAATTCCACTTATTAAGGTGCGACAAATTTTTATTATGTTTGTTGAGTTACAGTTTGTTAGAATTGAGGCAGGACAATTGCGACTAAATCCGATTGAGCAACATATCAAAACAGACTATACTAAAACACGATCATATCAGCAATTTGAAGATTATATTCAAAGTGAAGAGCTACTCTATGTCAGCACGGTGAATGATATTAAGAACTATTTTGAAGAGAGGTAAATTATGAACTTACAAGATTATATTGCAACTATTCCTGATTATCCAAAAGAAGGAATTCTTTTTAGAGATATTACGCCATTGATGGCAGATGGACCGGCATTTGCTTATGCAACACAACAAATCGTTGACTATGCTCGTGAAGTTGGTGCCGAATTAGTTGTTGGTCCTGAAGCTCGAGGATTTATTATTGGTTGTCCGGTAGCTTATGCAATGGAAATAGGATTTGCACCGGTTCGAAAACCTAAAAAATTGCCACGTGAAGTGATTGAAGTAGAATATGAGAAAGAGTATGGGACTGATATTCTAACGATGCACCGGGATGCTATCAGTCCAGGACAAAAAGTTATTATAATTGATGACTTATTAGCAACGGGTGGAACGATTGAAGCAACCATTAAGCTTGTTGAAAAACTCGGAGGAGAAGTTGTAGGGTGTGCTTTTTTGATTGAACTTGAAGAGTTAGAGGGTGCAAAACTACTTAAAGGTTATCCTTACAAATCACTTATGGTCTATTAAAAATAAAAAACATTCAAGCGAACAACTTGAATGTTTTATTATTTAAAATTCTCTAAAGAGTGCAACAACTTTACCTAAGATGGTGACTGAATTTAAGATGATATCATCCATATTATCATTTTCAGGTCGAAGGATAAAGTGATCTGGTTTTTTGAAGAAAGTCTTACAGGTGGCTTCATCATCATCAGTCATGGCGATAACGATATCGCCGTTATTGGCTGAGGATTGACGTAAAACGGTCACAATATCCCCATCCATAATGCCGATATTGACCATACTTTCTCCTGCAATTTCTAACATATATAATTGGCTAGGATCGTAGCGTTTGAGCGGTTCAGGTATGGGGTAGTAGTCTGTGGCTTCTTCAACTGCGAGAATGGGATTGCCTGCAGCGACCCGACCAAGCAACGGGATTGATTGTGGTTGCGCCCCAACGAGTTCTAAAGCTTTGTCTGTGAGTTCAAGCGCCCGAGTTTTACTCGCATCTTTGATTAGGTAACCGTTAGACTCTAATCGAGCAAGATGGCCATGAACTGTGGATGTTGAAGCCAGTCCAACGGCACTGGCAATTTCTCGCACAGTAGGTGGATAGCCATTGCTTTGAATTTCTTGATAGATTGTTTCTAAAATAGTACGCTGTTTGTCAGATATTCGTTTCATGGATGTCACTCATTTCTAGGGTTTTATATAGTATAACAAATTTAAACAAGCGACGCAAACAAATGTTCGTATCAAAAACAGGAGGTATCCCATGTTAAGTGAAGAAAAATTAAGACGAATTAAAGAGCTCTCTCAAAAGAAAAAAGCAGGTGATTTGACAGAAAGTGAACAAGTAGAACGTGAAGTTTTACATCAAGAATACTTGCAAGCTTTTCGTCAATCGATGCGTCAACAACTGGATCATCTAAAAGTCATTGATCCAGAAGGTAACGACATTACACCAAATAAGTAGATTCAAATTTCTTTTGTTTTTCCCAGCATAATTCTTTTTTTTATAAATTATATCGGGTATGATAATAAGGTAGATAAAATAGATGAGGAGGGATTCTATGCCAGAATGGGGTTGGATCTTAATAGCAATTCTTGCATTTATTGGAGGACTAGTATTAGGATATTTTACAGCACGTAAGTATATTATGAACTATCTTAAAGAAAATCCGCCAATTGATGAACAAATGATTACGATGATGATGGCTCAGATGGGCCAAAAACCTTCAAAACGCAAAGTTCAACAAATTATGAACTCAATGCGAACACGAAATTCTTAAAACAAATGAGAAGTCCCCATAGTGGGACTTCTTTCATAATATCTTTTCTAAATCAGATTGTGAGGATTGTATAGAATGAATATGTTTAGTAAATTAGGATGGTTTTTTAAACAACATATTCGTGAATATATGGTAGGAATTTTGATGCTGATTCTAATTAGTCTGATTACAGCATATGTTCCGATTATTATTGGACAAGTTATCGATGGAATGAATGCGAGCACATTAACTCGAAACGATCTTACTATATATGCAGGAATGTTATTGTTTATTGCGATTGCTCAATATTTTATGCGTTATATTTGGCGTACTAAAATATTCGGAACGGCTGCTAAATTAGAAAATATATTGCGACGTCAATTGTTTGAACATTTTACCAAAATGGACGCGATATTCTTTCAAAAATATCGTACAGGGGATCTAATGGCTCGTTGTACGAATGACCTGCGTGCGATTCAAATGGTAGCAGGGGCTGGAATTTTAACGTTAGTTGATTCCATGTCTCAAGGGTTGTTAACCTTATTTATGATGTTCTTTTTAGTTGACTGGCGTTTGAGCCTTGTTTCAATTATTCCGATACCACTCTTATACTTCTTAATTCGTCATGTCGGATCTAAATTAAACTACCATTCACGCAAAGCTCAAGCAGCATTTTCAAATTTAAATAATAAGGTACAAGAAAGTGTGACAGGGGTCAAAGTAATTAAGACGTTTGGTGAGGAAGAACTGGATATTGAAGATTTTAACCGGTTAACTCAGCAAGTCGTCGATAAAAACCAAAAAGTCTATCAATATGATGCGACATTTATGCCAGTGGGTAGAATGATTATGGGGCTTGCGACCGTAATCAGTATCTTTTATGGTGGTTTTCTAGTGGCTAATGGCCAAATTACGATTGGATTGCTTGTTGCTTTCATCAGCTATTTAACGCGATTAATGTGGCCAATGATTGCCATCGGCCGGTTATTTAATATTTTAGAACGTGGCGCGGCAAGTTATGATCGGATTCAATCAATTTTAGATGAAAAGAGTCATATTATTGAAGCACCGAATGCCATTGAGGCGCCAATCCGAGGTTCACTTTCTGTGGACATTCAAGAATTTATTTACCCAGGTGAGAGTGCTCCCGCACTTCAAGATATTCAATTTAATTTGAAAGCAGGTCAAACATTGGGTGTGGTTGGGAAGACCGGTTCTGGTAAAACAACCATTTTTAAATTATTACTTCGAGAGTATGATCGCTTTAAGGGAACGATCGAGTATGATCATCAAAACATTAAAGACTATTCATTAGATGCGTTGCTCCGTCGAATCGGTTATGTACCACAAGACAATTTCTTATTCTCGACAACCGTTCGTGATAATATTCGTTTTGCGAATATGGAATCTACCCAAGAGGAAGTAGAAGCAGCAGCCAAATTAGTGAGTGTTCATGATGATATTTTACGGTTTAGTCAAGGTTATGACACACTGGTGGGTGAGCGTGGTGTTGCGTTGTCCGGTGGACAAAAACAACGGATTGCGATGGCACGGGCAATGATTATTGATCCGGCACTTTTAATTTTAGATGATTCTTTATCTGCGGTAGATGCAAAAACGGAAGAGCGTATTGTTCAGTCGATTAAACAAAATCGATCGAATAAGACGACGATTATATCTGCTCATCGTTTGAGTAGTGTTATGCATGCTGATGAAATTATTGTCGTTGATCAAGGTCGTATTACTGAACGAGGTAATCACGATGAATTGATTGCAATAGGCGGCTGGTACAGAGAGATGTTTGAACATCAACAACTAGAAGCTTCCGAGACATTCGAAGAGGAGGAGGTATAATGGTGCAAGAAAAACAATCCGTTTGGTCACAAAAAATTCCGATTAAAGAACAAATCGAAGTGACTCAGCGTATCTCCAAGTATACTCGTCCATATCTAAAACAATTTCTAATGGCAATTGTCTTTTCAATTATAAGTATTGGAATTACCGTAGTGCTGCCAAGACTCGTCCAATTATATATTGACCGTTATTTAAAAACCAGTAATGTAACCCTTCGGATTGCATTGATGTTTGCTGTAATCTATTTAGTTTTATTGGTACTACAATCATTGTTTAACTATCTGACGACGTATATTTTTAATATGGCATCCGAACGGACGGTTCAAAATATTCGGACGATTATCTTTACGAAAGTTAATCAACTTGGAATGCGTTACTTTGATCAAACCCCTGCGGGGTCAATTGTGACACGAGTGACTAATGATACTGAAACATTAAAGAACTTTTGGTTAACCTTCTTCTCGGTATTTGAAGGCATTGTGACGATTATTAGTGTCTTTATCGGGATGTATTTACTCAACCCACAGATGGCACTGTATTTTCTACTGTTTATTCCGATCATGTTCTTAATTATTTGGTATTACCAAAGTTATAGTTCTCGAGTCTATCGATCAATGCGAGAAATTGTCAGTCGTTTGAATTCGAAAATCAATGAGACAATCTTGGGGATGAATATTATTCAAGTTTTCCGACAAGAACATCGTATGATGGAAGAATTTGATAGGATGAACGATCAACATTTTGCTTCGCGTAAAGAAATGATCCGGATGAATGCTTTACTGTTAATGAGCTTAATCGGATTCTTAGAGAGTCTTGCCTTAGCCCTAGTTATTTATATTTTAGGGGGGCAGTTCTTTGATGGATTGGTTGAAGTAGGAATGATATATGCATTTACTCAATATTGTATTCAATTTTTCCGTCCGATGGGAATGATGATGGATAGCTTGAGTATGTTGCAAGAGGGGGTTGTTTCATCTTATCGAATTCTGAGAGTGTTAGATCACCAAGAGGAAGTTCCACATCAACAAGTTGATCCAGCACATCCTGCCACGATTACCAACGCGCATATCGTTTTTAATCATCTAACCTTTTCGTATGATGGGGAACAAAATGTATTAGATGATGTTAGTTTTGAGGTTCCTCCAGGAGAAACCGTAGCGATTGTTGGACATACCGGTAGTGGTAAGAGCTCGATTATTAATGTTTTAATGCGATTTTATGAGTTTCAATCTGGAGATGTCCTAATCGATGGTCAGTCAATCCGTAACTTCTCATATGATACATTGCGTCAAGAGGTTGGACTGGTTTTACAAGATTCATTCTTGTTTTACGGGGATGTCAGTCGGAATATTCGTTTGCTCGATCAAACAATTACTGATCGAGAAGTTGAAGAGGCTGCAGAGTTTGTCAATGCCGATCAATTTATTAATAAATATTCTGAAGGCTATCAACGACGCGTAATTGAGCGTGGAGCAAGTTATTCAAGTGGAGAAAAACAATTGATTTCATTTGCTCGAACCATGGTCCGCCAACCGAAAATTTTAATTCTTGATGAAGCGACAGCGAACATTGATACTGAAACTGAGGAATACATTCAAGAAAGTTTAAGTAAGATGCGTAAGAATCGAACGACCATTGCGATTGCGCACCGACTCAGCACCATTAAAGATGCAGATAATATTATTGTATTGGATCAAGGTAAAATTATTGAGCAAGGTACACATGATCAGCTAATTGCTCAAAAAGGAACATACTATCAAATGTATCAATTGCAAACAATGAATTAAAAACAAAGGCTAAGATTTTAAACGAAAAATCTTAGCCTGTTATTATTTGTCATATTAATCACGTCGTTTGTCTTCAGGAATATGGTATTGATAATTTGGATTGATTAAGGCATCAAGGCGATCGAATTCGGCTTGAATTTGTTGATCAATGTTGGCGAAGTCCTCTTTATTATAAGCTAAATTGCTGTTATAGGGTATCGGATCGCCAAAGGCAATCCAACCTGTTTGATGGGTAAGGACTTGCCATAAATTTTTTGGTGGTTGAATGGCTACCGGAACGATATCTGCTTTACTTAGTTTTTGGATAAATGCCGTACCCGATTTAATTTGAGTTGAATACCGCGATCCTGTAGGGAATATTCCTAAATTCATCTGATCTTCAGTGAGAATCTTCGTTGCTTGTCGAATTGTTCGAGTGGTTGGTTTTTCGCGGTTAACAGGGAATGCATGGATCTGTTTTATGATCCAACCAATAATTGGTATTTTGAATAGAGATTCTTTGCCCATCATTGCAGTTTTTTGGGGTAAAAGAACTAATATTAAATAAATTGGGTCAATCCATGAGCGGTGTGTAGCAGCATAAATAACCGGTCGATCTGAGATATTTTTTCGACCAATCACACCAGGTTGACCGTGAAATAATAATATTATAAATTTTAAGATGTGTAGTATGATATAATACATAAATAACCTACCTTTTTATTTGGGTTCAAATATTGACTATATTAAAGCATATCTAGCAAATAAAAACAAATGATTGAGAGGTCACTATGAGTAAACCAGCAGTAACATACGAATTAATTAAAGAAGAAAAATATACAGGGGCCCGCTTAGGCATTTTGCATACACCACATGGAAGTTATGAAACACCTATGTATATGCCTGTAGGGACATTAGCAACTGTTAAAGGTCTGTCACCAGAGGAATTAATCGATGCTGGCGCAGGAGTTATTTTAAGTAACACTTATCATCTATGGTTAACACCAGGAGAAGATATTGTGGAACGTGCAGGTGGTTTGCACTCCTTTATGAATTGGCCGCAAGGAGTTTTAACTGACTCGGGTGGTTTTCAAGTTTTCTCGCTGAGTGCCAATCGTAAAATTGTTGAGGAAGGCGTTCATTTCCGCCATCATTTAAATGGCTCTAAATTATTTTTAACACCAGAGCGTTCGATTGAAATTCAAAATGCGCTTGGAGCGGATATGATTATGAGTTTTGACGAGTGTCCGCCCTTTGATCAAACACACGATTATGTCGAAAAATCGATTAACCGAACGACACGCTGGGCCGAGCGGGGACTGAAAGCTCACCAAAAACCAGATCAACAAGCTTTATTTGGAATTATTCAAGGTGCGGGCTATAAGGATCTACGCTTGCAACATGCTAAAGATTTAGTTTCACTGGATTTCCCAGGGTATTCGATTGGGGGACTTTCTGTCGGTGAGACCAAAGAAGAAATGAATGAAGTCTTAGATTATATTACGCCCGTCATTCCAAAAAATAAGCCTCGCTATTTAATGGGGGTTGGAACACCAGACTCTTTAATTGACGGTGTGATTCGTGGAATTGATATGTTTGACTGTGTGCTTGCAACGCGAATTGGTCGTAATGGAACTTGTATGACACATGATGGCCGACTTGTTGTCAAAAATGCAAAGTATAAAGATGATTTTACCCCAATCGATTCAGATTGTGATTGCTACGCTTGTCGTCATTATACACGAGCTTATATTCGTCACTTGATTCATACGAATGAGATGTTTGGTTTGCGATTAGCCTCGCTTCATAATACGCATTTCTTGTTAAATCATATGGCAAATATTCGTCAGGCCATTCGAGACGATCAATTACTAGATTATCGCGAATATTTCTTTGAGCGTTATGGTTATAATAAACCTAATGCAAAAGATTTTTAGATAGTCATTTAATTTAAAATTTGTTACAATTTAATATATAGTGAAGGAGGAGTATAAATGGAATTACTTCAAGCTTTTTTACCATTTATTGTTTTGATGGGGATTATGTATTTCTTAATGATACGACCACAGAAAAAACAACAAGAAACAAAGCTGAACATGCTTAACAATTTAAAGCCAGGTGATCATATTATCACAATCAGTGGACTTCACGGTGTAGTCGATGAAGTAAATCATACTAAAGGCATTGCTGTGATTGACTGTGAGGGTGTGTACTTAACATTCAACCTTCCTGCGATTGCACAAGTTGTTGAGCCAGTTGAGCCCGTCGTAGATGGTATTGTTGTTGAAGAAGTTGATGTTGTTGAAGATGTCGAGGGTGTTGAAGACACTCAAGAATAATCTAAAAGATTTTTCACATAATCCAAGTAAAGTATTACCTAATTTGGGATAGTTTACTTGGGTTTTATTTATGAAATAAAATGAGTAGAGGAGGATATTGATGCGATATGGTATTTTGACTTTTCAAGAACCTAAACCTGACATATCGCATAAAATATTGCATGTCGATATGGATGCATTTTATGCCAGTATTGAAATTCGAGATAATCCTGCCTTGAAAAATCGACCCGTGGTGATTGCGCGTCATCCTCAACTAACTCAAGGTCGGGGCATTGTAACCACCTGCAACTATATTGCTAGACAATATGGGATTCATTCAGCGATGAGTGCTAAAGAAGCCTATGATCGATGTCGCCATGCCGTATTCATCCCTCCGAATATAGATTATTATCGACAAATATCGCAGTCGATTCATCATATATTTAGACAATATACAGATTTAATTGAACCTGTTTCATTAGATGAAGCCTACCTAGATGTGACAGATAACAAAAAGAAGATTAATAGCGGAACCATTATTGCGCAACAAATCCAATCTCAAATTGAAGAAGAGTTACATCTTACTTGTTCGGTGGGTGTCTCATATAATAAATATATTGCTAAAATTGCCTCTGATTTCAAAAAACCACATGGTATTACAGTGGTAGAACCCACTGATGCAGCCGAATTTTTGAAACAATTAGATATCAAAAAATTTCCCGGTGTCGGAAGAAAAACCTATCCACAATTTATTGAATTGGGAATCGAGTCAGGTGCCGATCTGTATGAAAAAGACCTAGAATTTTTAATTCAGCATTTTGGGAAATTGGGCTATACTTTATATTATAAGGTTAGAGGTGTATCAAACTTTGAAGTTAAACCTAGAAACCATCGAAAATCATATGGTCGTGAACGGACCTTTGCGCCATTTTTAGTGACACCGGCTGCAGTAAACGATCAATTAGAACGTCTAGCGCAATTACTTGACCGTAATGGAAGAATTAAAGAGCTTCGAGCTTATACCGTCACTTTAAAAGTACGCTATGAAAATTTTGATACACTGACCCGTCAAACACAATTGTTCCAGCCCGTTACCACACCCGAAGAAGTTGTGCAGGTGGTAAGCAAATTATGGCAAGAGCATGGTGATGCTACTCGATCGGTCAGATTATTGGGTATTACTTTATCTAACTTTGATGATCCACTTTATAGCCCGATGCGTCTTTTTTAATAAACATCATCCGAAAGCATCACGAGACTGAAAAATAGACCGTATAAATATAAAAGAAAGGTGCATCCAGATGTCAACTAAGCATGAATTAGTGATACAACATATTAAATCTTTGCCGATTGGACAAAAAATCTCTGTTCGTGGAATTTCAAAAAAATTAAGTGTGAGTGAAGGGACATCTTATCGAGCGATAAAAGAAGCAGAGCAAATTGGGCTTGTTTCAACAATTGATCGAGTGGGTACGATAAGAATTGAACAAAATAATCAAAAATCAAATCCAACTTATTTAACTTATCGTCAAATCGTACCTATTATTGAAGGAGAAATTTTAGGAGGAGAGACGGGGGTAGATCGTCATTTAAATCGTTTTATTATTGGTGCGATGACCTTGGATCAAATTGAAAAATATTATTTGCCCAATACGCTTTTAATAGTTGGTAACCGCTCAAATGTTCAAAAACAAGCGTTGGAACATAATGTCGCTGTTTTGATTACGGGGGGGTTTAAGCCAAATGATTCGATGATTGCACTAGCAAATCAAAAAGAGTTGCCAATTATCACGTCCCCATTCGATACGTTTACGGTTGCTTCACGCATCAATCGTATGATGACGAATCAAGAAATTGAAAAGGAAATCATGACGATTAAGGATGTTTATATACCCATTGACAAGGCAAATTCTTTAGTCGGTTCTGATTCAGTTCGAACTTTTAATCAATTAACAAAATCTACCGGTGTTTCTCGGTTTCCAGTACATTACAACAAACGTTTAGTAGGCATTGTCACTGCAAAGGATGTCATCGGAAAGCAAGAGGAGACACTTATCGAGCGTGTTATGACACGAGAAGTCGTAACGGTTCGAGATTATATGACGATTGCCAACGTATCGCATTTGATGGTCCGTGAAGACATTGAAATGCTCCCAGTTGTGGCCGATAACCTTGAATTAATTGGGGTAATTTCACGACAAGATGTAATGCGCGCCATGCATTCAATTGAAAATCAACCACAATATTCTAATACTTATGAAGATGAAGTCATTACACATTTGAATCATTTAATGGTAACGGATAATGAGAATCCTTATGACTTCTCGATTACAGTTCAACCTCAGATGCTAAATACATACGGAACCTTATCTAATGGTGTTTTATGCGAATTACTATCTTATATTACGAATCAAAAAATTAATTATGTAACAGGCTATAGTAGTATTATTGAAAAGATTCACCTCAACTCATTTAATTTAATTCAACTTTATAATGAGATTCATTTTAAAGTTGATATATTCCATCAAAATCGCCGTAATGCGCATGCTCAAATTGATATTTTTTATGAAAATTCATTGTGCGCTAAAGCAATTATTACAGCACAAATTATTGAAAGTATGTAAGGAGATTAGCATGTATATTTTAAAACAAGATATAGAAAACTTGATGAGCTACATCCATCAATATGATCGAATTATCATTCACCGCCATCTTAATCCAGACCCTGACGCAATTGGATCTCAACTTGGATTAAAGGAATTGATCCAATATAATTTTCCTCACAAGGAAGTTTATGCGGTGGGCAATACCGCGGAGACATTACAGTGGATGGGCGAAATGGATCGGATTCATCAAAATGATTATTCTGGGAGTTTAGTAATTATTACTGATACAGCAAACCGTCCTCGTATTGATGATGATCGCTATATACATGGAGATTGTTTAATTAAAATCGACCACCATCCATTAGTGGATGAATACGGTGATTTATCGCTAGTCTATCCTCAAGCGAGCTCGACGTGCGAATTAATTACCCAAATGATTCAACAAAATCCATCGATGTTTCGTATGAATCACGCGGCTGCCTCACTGCTTTATGCAGGAATTGTGGGAGATACAGGCCGATTCATGTTTGATAATACGACGGAGTCTACCTTTGAATCTGCATCATTTTTAATGCAATATGAAGTCGATTTGTTTAAAATACATACTACCTTCAACACATTGTCTTTTCCGATGTTAAAATTCCAAAGTTATTTGCTCGATCAACTGAATGTAAGTGAACCAGGAATTGCCTGGATGAAGATTACGCAAGAAGTGCTACAAAAATTTGATATCACTGAAGAAGAAACCAATGCATTTGTTAATTTACCGAGTGTTTTAGCAGAAGTTTACGCATGGGTGATGTTGGTGGAACAGAAGGATGGCACTTGGCGCATGCGAATCCGTTCAAAAGGACCAGTGATTAATCAGCTGGCCGCAAAGTATGACGGTGGGGGACACCCTAAAGCAAGCGGTGCAAATGCTGCTAACGAAGACGTTATCAATCAATTTATAGAAGATTTAAAAGAACAAGTTCAATATTATTTAAATACATTTGAAAGGAGTGAATAAAATGGATAATCTATTGTTAGAATTACCAAAGGATATTCAAGCTGCTTTAAAAGTTTTGAATTTTAAAGAATTAACACCGGTCCAAACTCAAGTTTTGCCTTTAGCATTGCAAGGCGAAAATTTAATGGTCCAATCTCACACAGGCACTGGTAAAACTCACGCTTTCTTGCTTCCGATTTTTCAAAAAATTGATCGAGAAAAAGATGAAGTTCAAGTCGTCATTACAGCACCGAGCCGTGAACTGGCAGATCAAATCTATCAAGCGGCAAATCAGCTTAATAATTATTTAGAAGAACCGGTTTCAATCGTTTGCTATGTGGGGGGAACAGATAAACAGCGCCAAATAGAACGACTATCGCCGAAAAACCAACCACAAATGGTTATTGGAACTCCAGGACGAATTTTTGATTTAATGTTTGAGAATGCACTACATGTGCAAACAACCTGTATTTTTGTTGTGGATGAAGCGGATATGACATTGGATTTAGGATTTTTACCGATTGTTGATGAAATTGCTTCGCGAATGCCACAAGACTTGCAAATGATGGTCTTTTCTGCAACAATTCCACAAGAAATTCAAGTTTTCTTAAATAAATATATGCCTGCAATGAAGGTTATTCGCTTAAATTCTGGAGAAGTCATTTCTTCAAATATTACGAATTACTTAATTAATGTGCGGGGTAGGGATAAATTAGCATTACTCCATGAATTGTTAACAATTGGTCAACCTTACTTAGTCCTCATCTTTGCGAATACAATTGAATATGTTGATGAAATTCATCGTTACTTAATGCAACAAGGAATGAAAGTTGCAAAGATACATGGGGACATCTCTTCGCGTGAGCGTAAGCGTGTGATGCGTCAAATAAGAAATATGGATTATCAATTTGTTGTTGCAACAGATTTGGCAGCAAGAGGAATTGATATTCCAGGAACATCTATGATTATAAATATGGAGATTCCAACAGATTTGAATTTCTTTGTTCATCGAATTGGCCGGACGGGACGTCATAATTTATCGGGTGAAGCTTATACATTGATTGCTCCTGACGATATGGACGACATTGATTCACTTCGATCAAGAGGTATCCCATTTGAATGGATTGATATTGTACAGGGGGATTTCAAAGCTATCGATTCGAAACCAGGACCCGTTAACACGACAGTCAGTCCACAATATCGCGATGATAAAGAAATTAACCGAATTATCAATCAGACACGTAAAAAGAAAGTCAAACCGGGTTATAAGCGGAAAATGAAAGAGCAAATTAAATCGAGACAACAACATTTACGTCGACAAAAGAATAATAAGAAACGTTAAAAAAAGACTCAAACTGTATTTAGTTCAAGCACTCGCTTCATAATAAGAGAAGTCAGTACCTAAACTATGCAGTTTGAGTCTTCTATTTATTTATCTCTATCTTTGTCCGAGGGATTATCTTCATTTTTAGGATATAGATCCACAACATCAGTAGAACGTTTTTGATCGGTTTTTTTGTTTTGTTGATTTGAATTTTCGCGTTGATTGAGTTCATCCATCTGACGTTTAATTTCATCTTGGACCGAATCGATGTCAATATCTAGTGTTTTCATGATAAATTGAATGTATTGTGTGTGATTTCTTAAACAGATAAAGAAAATCACCAAGCATAACGTTGACAAAATAAGAAAAGATGAGGATATTAGTGGGAAAATCCAAGATACCGCTTCTAATAATAAAACTGGAGCATATGAAATAACCGTCATAATTTTTAAGCGATCGCGCCATAGAATCGGGCGAGTGAGACGAAAGTTAAATAATCCAGCAATTCCATTGATTAGAATCAAATCAAACCAATATCGAATAAAGAACATCATAAAGTAGCTGAAGACAATGGATAGGAACATACTAATTTGATTAGTTTGTGGATAATCTAATAATAACTTGAGTCGATGTGGATTCCCTACAAGATATTGTCCGTTAGGAATTGTAATAACTTGTTGATTTAATACGGCTGTAACATCATCTTGTAAGATAAAAAGTGATAAAAATTTAGTACTGTTCAATGTGGATGGACGTTCTTCATTCAACGTGCGCTGATTTAGTGAATCACGCTTTAAATCATCATCAATAATAAGTTTAAAGTAACTACCTTCGTAATAAAGTGGCTTGCTGTTTTCTTCAAGCTGTAACACATTATTTTGAATTTCATAGTTCGGTAGATACTCAATGGCTTCAGACATTTCAGTACTGATTTGTTGAATTAGAGGAGTTACTTTTAACATGGTAGAGATAGCTAAAATAAGTGTAACAAGTGCCATTCCAAGTTGCAGTATCCACCAATTAATATTGAGTGATTCAATATAATAGCGTGGGTTACGCACACCATGGCGAACAATATTAATTAAATTGCGCATTGACAAAACCTTCTTTCGAGAGATTGATAACAATTATTTCATAAAATCTTAATAAATATTCTGAATAGTTCTACTATACTATTTTTTGTTAATTAATCAAACATACGGCAATGATTGATTTATCAATTGTACTTTGATAAACTAGCAACAGCTTAATTTTTATAGTAAAGAGGGGTCAAGCATTGAATCAATCCATCTCTAAAAAACAGAATAAATCTCATATTCCAGGGCGACTCAATTTTTTATTTTTTGTCACCTTTCTTTGTTTTGCAGCACTGTTTGTTCGATTAGCATATATCCAACTCTATAGTGGTGAACGATTCTCAAATATGGTTCAACGAACAGAATCCACACTTTCTACCGGAACGGTGCCACGTGGAATGATTTATGATAGCTTTGGTAAAGTATTAGTCGGTAATCGACCAGAACAAGCAATACTTTATACGAGAAATAGCGACTCGGTGGTCTCCCCAAATGACTTAGTAGATATTGCAACCCAACTTGCCTCATTGATCGAGGTGCCAAATACTCATTTAACCGAGCGAGATTTAAAGGATTATTTTATTGTTAAAAATACAAAGACTGTCAATGATCGGTTATCTAAAGAAGAAAAACAACTAAAAGGAACAGATCTTTACCAAGCACAGTTAGATAAAGTTACCTCCGAAGACATTCAGTTTTCAAATGCTGAAGAAAAAATTGCTGCTTTATTCAGACAAATGAATGCAGCGTATGCTTTCTCCACTGTACCAGTTAAAAACCAAAATGTGACGCCGGAAGAGATTGCCCGTGTTTCCGAGCAGTTAGGAAATCTGCCAGGAATTAGTATCGGAACAGATTGGCAACGAATCTATCCACAAGAAGATATGTTAACGTCGATTTTAGGACAAGTTTCTTCTGAACGACGAGGTATTCCAAGTGAAGTGGCCGGAGAATACTTACTTAGAGGTTATGCAATGAATGACCGAGTCGGAATTAGTTATTTAGAACAACAATATGAAGATTCATTACGAGGAACAAAATCACTTTATAATTTTGTGACGGATTCTTCGGATAGTATTATTAAATCAGAACAGCTATTCGAAGGAACGAAGGGCGACAACATCGTGATGACTATTAATTCTGATTTTCAAAAGCGAATTGATGACATTCTAGAAAATGCTCTACGTGATATGCCGCAACAAGGGCTGAACGACCGAGCTTATGTTGTTGCAATGAATCCCAAAAATGGTGATATTCTAGGTATTTCAGGCAAGCGGTATGAATATGATGCCAATGCAGACAATTATAATAAAGATGAAATTATCGATGATACGCTGGGTGCAATTAATTCGAACTTTGGTATGGGATCGAGTGTCAAGCCAGCGATGGACCTGATTGGTTATATGGAAAATGTAATTTCAATCGACAATAATCAAATCATTGATGAACCAATAAAATTTCAAGGTTCCCAATGGAAGAGTTCGGTATTTAACCGGCCTGAACAGAATGAGAAAATTGAACTTGATGAAATTACCGCGCTACAAAAATCATCGAACATTTATATGATTAAATTGGCAATGCGTATCGGTGGTCAGTATACTTATGAAGAAGAAGGGCGCTTAAGCATTGTGCCTGAAACATTAGAAAAAATACGTCAATATTTTGCTTTATTTGGGCTAGGTGTCGAGACAGGAATTGATTTACCGAATGAATCTGCTGGTTTTCTTCCAGAAAGCGATCAACTCGTTAACGCAATAGACTTATCATACGGGCAGTTTGACTTATATACGCCACTACAAATGGCTCAGTATGTCTCAACGATTGCAAATGGTGGAATTCGATATGCACCTCGATTAGTTAAAGAAATTCGCGGAACAGATGCAGATGGTAATTTAGGTGATGTCAAATCAACCATCGAGCCTAAAGTGATGAATATTATCCCAGTCAGTCCAGAGCAAATGGCGCGAATCCACGAGGGGATGCGACAAGTTTCTCATGCTGATGAGGGTACAGCACGTTATTTATTCAAAAACTATCCGATTACAGTCGGGTCTAAAACGGGTACAACAGAAGCTTTCTATTCAGGTCCAATTCAATATGCACAAAATCAACCTGTAACGAATGCTACATTTATTGGTTTTGCACCTTATGATGACCCTGAAATTGCAATCAGTGTGGTAGTTCCATTTCTAGAAGAAGAGAACTGGGGACGGATTAGTACCCAGATTGCTCGAGAAGTAATGAATGCATATTTTGAATTAAAGGCAGAAACAAAACAATTGATAGAGGACTATATGAACTCACCAGCCTCTTCCACGGTTGATTAAACAAATAACCCCAGAAGTTTTTAGAATAAACTTCTGGGGTTTGTTTTCGTTTAAGGCTTTATAAAACGTTCTTTTTAGTTGTAATAATACGCGCCGCCTGTAATAATATTCGCAATCTCATCTAAGGACATATCTGGACTTAATTCGAATGTTCCGCTTTGCATTACAGATTCAAGTTGCCACTCTTCGATGAGTTGATATAATTCATCGGCTGAGTCAATAATTCCATTTGATTCAAGTTGTTGTGCAATTTCATCTGCCGTTTCACCAGGGTCGATCGTAAACGCATGAGTATTTTCATACTGTATATTCTCAGAGGCTTCTTCTTGAGTAGAAGTCGTCTGTGAGGTATTGTTTTCATTTTGTGTTGGCTGATTTTGTGCATTTTTATTTTTTTCTCGAAGTGCGACAATTTCAGCATTTAAGTCATTACGATTTTTTTCTAGTTTTTCAATTTCTTTTGTCAATTTATCGTTTTGTTGTTTTAATTGATTAAATTCTTCTTGATCGACCGAATTGAAAATAGATCCGACGGTATTTCCTGAAACAGGAACATGTCCTTGTAATAAAGCGAAGACCATGGTGATGATTGCAGCAGCTAAAAAGCCAGCGCCCATCATACGCAATGTTTGCTTCTTCATTAATTTCACCTTCTTTATTTATTCTCGATGTAATTATCAATGACCGATTGGACGAGTTGAGTGGATAGGTCAATTTGTTGACTAATTTCACTCATTGTATAACCTTGTGAATAAAGACGGATGATTTCTTCGTACGTATTATCATCAATATCATCAATTGTAATATGTTCGATCAATTCTTCATTGCCATGATTATCGGTAACTAAAACTGCCTCTTCTTGCCCAACAATTAACTCGTCTGGCTCAGTTTCTAAAGAGAAAGAAGGCGGGGTAATTCCTTGATGTTGCTCTAAATGAGCAATACGTTGTTTCAGTTGATACATCTCTTCTGATTGTTGTACCGTAAATTCACTTAATTCACGATCAATATCATTCGTATCTTGAGTAAAGAATGAAGCAATAAGTAGAATGATGGCAATCGCAAGTAATACAATAATTAAAATCCAAATTTCCATAGTAACACCTCTCTCATAAATTAATAGTACCTCAATTAAATATATTATCAAATGTCACGAAAGAATCAATTGTTTTTACTTTACAGTAAGGTGAAAATTCCAATAAATGATAAAAAAGTATTTATTTATTTGAAGACCTATGATACAATATTTCAGTACTTATGCTTAAGGCAGCAAAAAGGAGGTCCATAAATGCGAGTAAATATTAATTTAGAATGTACTGAATGTGGAGACCGCAATTATCTAACTTCAAAAAACCGTCGTAACAATCCAGATCGTTTAGAAGTTATGAAATATTGTCCACGTCGTCGTAAAGTAACGCTTCATAGAGAAGTTAAGAAATAATTTGTCAAACCGTTACTCTTGTAACGGTTTTTTGTTATACCTTTTTTTGCTATACTAGGGATATATATGATGAGAAAGGAAGAGCTGTATGGATAAAGCAGAACTAAGACAAAATACTTTAACACAACTAGCTAATCTCACAGGGAGTGAACGCGAAGCAGCAGAATTGAACTTAATGAACCAATTTGAAACATTAATTAAGCAACGAGGATACCGAAAAATTGGATTCTACTATGGTAAATTTCCGGAATTAACGACTACAAAATTCTTTGAAAAATTTCCAGAAATTGATTTTTACTTACCAAGAATTATGCCGAAACGTCAGCTGCGCTTTCACCTTTATAAAGTTGGCGATTCCCTCGAAGAAGAATGGGGAATTCCTCAACCAATTGAATCAGCTCCAGATTTAGATGTGAATGAGTTAGATTTATTAATTGTTCCAGGAGTAGCATTTGAGCCTGCAGGGTATCGCGTTGGGTTTGGTGGAGGTTATTATGATCGTGTATTAAAAGACCTGAATACACCTACGGTATCTTTGATATTCAAAGAACAATGGAATCAACAACGTGTTTGGGAATTAAATGAATTCGATCTACCAGTTCAACAAGTAATAATTGATCAACGGGAGACTATCAGTGAATAAACGAATCTCTAAGTACTTTAATGTACCGCTTGTAACCTATGGCTTAATCACTTTAAATATTGCCGTCTATGGCTGGATGTTGTACCATTACCGGACCACTGAGTCGATTGATGCGTTAATTCAAACTGGCGCAATGTACAGTCCACTCGTCTATCTTCAAAATGAGTGGTGGCGTTTTATAACGGCATCATTTATTCACATTGGGTTTGAACATTTTATTTTTAACATGATTACTCTTTATTTTCTAGGTAAAGATATTGAAGCGTTATTAGGACATTTTAACTTTAGCTGTATTTATTTATTCGCCTGTGTTGGCGGCAATTTATTTTCAAGTTTAGCAAATCTGAATGTTTCTGCAGGGGCAAGTACAGGTATCTTTGGTCTGTTTGCTTGCTATATTATTTTGAGTTATTTGAACCCTGATTCCTACACCTTAAAATCTCGCTCAATCACTTTTATGACTTTACTTATTTTACAATTTGTGACGGGATTATTCTCGGTAGGGATTGATACTTGGGGGCATTTAGGAGGGGCGGTATATGGTGCATTAATTACGCTGGTCATTGGACCTTCTTCAAAAGAATTCTTTAGCCAACGGCATCGAATATTTGCGGTGTTCGTGCTAATTATATTAACATGCGCTTTGTATTATTTCGGATATATGAATACTGTCAGATAAGGAGATCGTTATGTCGCAATTTGTTATTGGAATTGATTTAGGGGGAACCACTTCGAAAATGGCGGTCCTTACACCAGAGGGTGAGATTTTATCAAAGTGGTCAATTCCTACTGATATTGAACAACAAGGGCAAAATATTGTCCCAAATATTATTCAGTCAATTAAAGAGAAAATATATGAGTTAGATTTATCCGCCGAGGAGCTCATTGGAATAGGGATGGGTAGCCCGGGAGCAGTTAATCACAAAGCTCAAACTGTTATTGGAGCATATAACTTAAACTGGGAAACTGAACAAAATGTAGGTGAACAATTTAAGAATGCTTTCGATGCTCCATTTTGTATCGATAACGACGCAAATATTGCAGCTTTGGGAGAGCAGTGGATGGGAGCCGGAAAAGGACATCAAAACGTAGTAATGGTCACCTTAGGAACTGGCGTCGGAGGAGGTATTGTAGTTCAAGGAGATTTGCTACACGGTACTTACGGATCTGCTGGTGAAATTGGTCATATTATTGTGGATCCTGATACAGATATTCAATGTACTTGTGGCAATCACGGTTGTCTTGAAGCGCTTGCTTCTGCTACGGGAATCGTAAATCTCGCTAAAAAGTATATGGAAGAAACAGATATCGAGAGTCAATTAAAAGAAGCTGTTGAAGTGGGTCTACCTTTGGATGCTCGACTAATATTTGACTGTGCCCAATCTGGAGATACTTTAAGTCAACAAATTGTTGATCAATTTTGTCGTTATTTAGGGCTTGCATGTGGTCACCTAAGTTGTATACTCAATCCTTCGCGTATTATTCTCGGTGGTGGCGTTGCGCAATCGGGAGAAATGATGCGGGCAAAAGTAGAATCTTATATGCTGCAGTATACATTCCCAGCCATCCGTAACCACGCTAAATTGGTATTAGCGACTCTAGGAAATGATGCAGGGATATATGGAGCAGCAAGATTAGTTCATAATTATATCAATAACTAGGAGAGGTAGAGAAGGATGACATTATTAAATATATTATTAACATTTATTGGAATATTATTAATCGCTTATGCTATTTATTGGTTTGTTTTATGGGTAATGCGTCAACGCTCAGCAGAAATGATTGGTGAAGTTGAACTTTCAAAAATTATCCGCAAGGTTCAATTGATTGATGTAAGAGAGCATGCTGATTATAAAGCCAATCATATTTTAGGCGCACGGAATATTCCAAGCACTCAATTTAAAATGCGATTAAATGAGATACGCTCGGACCAACCTGTGGTTTTGTATGACTTCGGAATCAATAGTGCTTCTCGGTGTGCCAATCTTTTGCGTAAAGCAAATCATTCCGACGTATATATTCTTCAAGGTGGCATGGAAGGTTGGAATGGGAAAACAAAATCTGATTTATAATCGATAACATTTTAAAAATGAAAAGTACAAAAGGCTGCATGATGCAGCCTTTTTGTATGCGATAAATTATTTAAACATTGGAATTGCGTTCATTACGAGGCTAAATAACATCGTGCCTAGCATAATCGTTACCATTACAATCGCAATCAATCTAACAATATAATCCATTTTACTTAATTTTTTTCGTTTGTTTGATTTATTAAATTTCAACTAATAATCTCCTAACTTTTAATAAGGTTTATCATCTATGTAATAAATTAACATTTATTTTTGTAATTAACAAGATAATGAGTAAAATATGAATAAAATGAGAGTTTTAATAAGTCAAGTCCACAATCCTGTGTAAAATACTATACAATGTTTTACCGGTCACTCATTGATCAAACTTAATATATTTTCTTGTAGA